>JAIRUV010000070.1 GCA_031254265.1 Candidatus Methanoplasma sp. | reverse complement strand
CCGATCGATAGGGAATGGAGAGGGTTCCCCGTCATACCGAAAAGCACGCTGGCGCTCAAGCCAGAGTTCTCAGCCCATGATGCGACCAATGTTCACAAAGAGGTCCTTTCCAAGACTCCGGAAGTGGAGGCGGAGGCGGCAGGGTGCAAATGCGGAGAGGTGCTGAGAGGACTTATAAAGTCAGAAGAATGTCCCATGTTCGGCACGGCGTGCAAACCGATGAGTCCAAGAGGACCCTGTATGGTCTCCGAGGAGGGCAACTGCAGCATAGCATACAGATTCTCAGGGAAGAAGATATAAAATGAAAACAGACAAAGCTAACCCAAAGTCGATATTGGTCCTGACGAACGATTCGACCGTTTTTCTGAAAAAGGGATTGGCCACAGCGTTCGAGATGTTCGGCGGACGCGCGGAAGAGGTAAAGAAACTGGTGGCAAGGCTCGACACCGCCAAGAAGGACGGAAGGAAGATGTGCGATGCTTATTACGGCGTGATATCCACAAGATTCGGGTATGTCCACGGCGACCATGTCATAACCAGCTACAGCGGGGTCATGTCCAGCAGAGAGGATTACGAAAGGGTCCAAAAAGAAAAGGACTACATCGGGCAGGTGAAACAGGCATCCATCTATTTTGACATGGTGATCGTCTGCGTGCCCAGGGACATGTTCGCTATGATGCTGGAGGGCGATACGTTCCTGCGGGGGAAAGTGATAGCTGTCACGTGTCCGGACTTCGAAGAGGAGTGTAAAAAGAGGAACTGGATCTATCTTGAGAGAAGAGGAGCCCGTCTGGGAAAAGAGAATGCGGAAAAGATATTCGAACTGATAAAGGGAGAATCCTGATCAGCAGGTCCTCTTCCTATCTTTCAACCGTTCTTTGTCTTCCTTGCTCACTCTGAAAGAATCGGAGATCTTCTGCACCGCCTTGTTACGTATGTCTTTGTCAAGCGAGTCCAGGAACAGCATCGGTTCTGTTTTCTCAGGGAATTTGATGAAACAGTCCGCAAGTGCCCATGCGGCGCCCATCCTGTAGTAGTATCCTGGGTGGTATCTCGAAGTCAGCGACCTGAGCACATCGTCTATATGATCGTCATCGACGAAGTGGTAAAGCATCATGACCGCGGACACCCTCATCTTGAACTCATCGTCGGTTCTCATAAGATCCAAACAATAACTCCAAAGTTTCTCTTTATCCTGCTTCTTCACTTTCCACGAACCGCAAAGGGTATCACAGACAGCCCAGTTGCCTATCTCGGGGACGAATTCCTTTGTCAGAGCCAGACGTTCTTCGACACTCATAGCTGCACTTCCTATGACCAGTGCCTTAAGCATCTGCTCTTCATGGGATACAGCGGGCTCTTTCAGGAAAGACCTCCAATCCTCCGTGCATATCCTCTTTGAGATATCCCTCAGGACAGGCACTCTTACGCCAAGTATCTCTTTCGCCCCGGGGATAATCCCGGTGTGGAACTTCTGGTATTTTTGGTCGATGTTGTCATTCAGCTCTTTCTTTATATCAATCAATGTCCGATCCCCTCGATCTCTCTCAGCTTCTTCTTGAGTGAGAGTCCCCCTCCGAACCCGCCGAGGCCGCCGTCCGATGCGATCACCCTGTGGCAGGGTATTATCAGAGGTATAGGATTCGCGCCGCATGCATTGCCTACCGCGCGGTATGAATTGGGGCGGCCGATCCTTTCAGCAATGTCCTTGTAAGATATGGCCTCTCCGTATGATATCCTGCTTATCTCTCTCCAAACACTTTTTTGAAAATCTGTTCCTTCAGCATTGATGGGTATGTCGAAGACCGTTCTTTTCCCAGTCAGATATTCGTTGATCTGACATTCAGCCTCCGCCATGACCGGGCTTTCCCTGCATTCTCTGAAAGGGAGGTTGCTGTTAGGCAGATACACCCCGTCTATATTCCCTACGCCGTCATCGGAGATGCTCACCTTTCCGATGATCGTCATGTATGTACATATCCCGCCTTTCATGGGCCATGATGTTTCTCAAGAATACTTATCTCCTTCTATTGAATACACGGAATAATGATAATATGCGCCAGCCGGAGGACGGATATCCCCGCATTCCATTCCGAATGGCTTATGAACCGCATCCGCGAAGGGTATGCCCTTGTCAGGAACCCTGTCGCAAAGAACGTCATCCACACAGTGGACCTTTCGCCGAAGAATGTCGATCTGCTTCTTCTGATGACGAAGGACCCGCGGCCGATGATCCCTTTCATAGATGAACTGAAAGAAATGGGGGTGAGCATCGGGTTCCAGGTAACCGTCACTCCGTACGGCCGCGATATCGAGCCGGGAGTACCTGACAAAGCAGATATCACAGAGGCCTTCAGGACCATATCCGGGATGATAGGGAAGGACAGGATGGTCTGGAGGTACGACCCGGTCATTCTGAACGGCAAGTTCGATGTCAGATACCATCAGAGAAAGTTCAGCACACTGTGCGGAGAGCTTGCAGGATATACGGACAGATGTATCTTCAGCTTTGTCGAGGCGCACGATAAGCTGAAAAGACTGTATGATGCAGGCATCCTGCGGAATATCTCCAAAGAAGAGTCAAAAGATGTGGGCAGGGCTCTTTCAGATATCGCAACGGAGCACGGCATTGAACTGAGCCTATGCTGCTCAGAACACGACCTTTCGGAATACGGGATACAGAAGAGAGGGTGCGTAGGCAGAGAACAGATGATCTCATTGGGCATACCATTCGAGGAGCCGCAGGCCCCTCTCAGGGAGAGATGTCTCTGCGTGAGGAATGTCGACATCGGAGAATACGACACATGCGGCCACGACTGCATATATTGTTACGCCAACCGCAGCACGGACAGTGCCAGAAAACATAAGATATACGATCCTGACAGCAGGATACTGTTCGGGGAGGTCCGGGCATCGGATGTCATCGTTGATCCGGCACCGAGGAAGAACTCAAAGATCACCGACTTCTGAACCCTCTTTCGCAAGCTCGCGCTTCATTCTCCTCCTTGAGAACAGGACCGAGTCCATGAACACCACCCAGCATATCTCTATGACTATGGATGATGCTATCGCGACCATCGCGAGGGGTATCATGGGCGGGGCCATGGTGGAGACGCAGAGTGCGATCGCGATACCTTTGTTCTTGTAAGACATCATCAGTATATCCGTGACCCTTTGAGACCAGCCGATGCCGGCGCGTTTCTCTATGACCTCGACGGCGCATCCGAGGCCGAAGGTCCTCAATGCGACTATCAGCATGAAAGCGAGCATTATCCATATGCCGATGCTGAAATCGGTGGAGCTGACAGACAGCCACACAAGGAAGAATATGATGCAGTTGAGCACCGTTGCCATAATCTGTTTGTCTATCTTGACCTTGGTAAGGAATCTGGAGACGATAAGCGGCACTCCGATGACCTCTATGACGGTTATAACAAGGTCCTTCATATCGACGACGTCCTTTGCCAGGATGAATATTATGAAGGGTATCCACAGCAGGGCCGCGATGTAAACATATATGGTGGAACGGAGCGCATGTTCCATGTCTCCCCTCAGGATGAAGGAAAGCGGCGCGACGGAGGCGGCAAAAGGCGTTGCGGCAATGAATACCAGCCCTGCGGCATAATCGGCATATTCTGTGTTCCTGAGGATCAGATATCCGGCGATGGGTATCAGGGAGGATATTACCAGACCCAGCAACAGGCCTCGTATCAAAGACCTAGGATTCTTCAAAGGGCTCAGGCTCTTGCTGGAGATCCTCGAAAGGGAGATGGTCATCATCACCGCAAGTAGCAATACCGTGAGGTTGCTCCTCACAGGTGCGGTAAGGATGTCACTCGGGAAGATGTCCGAGAAGTTGGTAATGAGCGAGACGACCAGAGCCAGACTCATCATGAATGCGCTGCTGACTATCAGTTTCGATGCCAAGCCCATGCAGGGTGGATTGTGTAGGCGTTATTTGAAGGTTCATGATTTCTATGGCCTATGAGTTTTTGTCATAAACAAAGTGCATAATCTAAATAATATAGCAAATAATCCTCCTTCTTCATGGAAGATGTGAAGCCTGTAAGGTCTGGATGGTATAACGCATTCAGGCCGTGGTCGCTGCACGGTGCGGTGATCCCGGTCCTCATCGGCGGAGCCGTCGCATATCATGACGGGCATATGAACTGGTGGATCTTCCTGATGGTACTGGTCTGCGGCTGTCTTCTGCAGTCTGCCGCGAACCTCCTGAACACATATGGGGACTTTGTCAGAGGGACGGATACAGTGGAGAACAGGACCATGTCGCCGGAACTCGTGACCGGAAAACTGAGACCGAAATATGTTCTCCTTGTGGGCCTTGCATGTCTCGGGATAACGGCATTATGCGGCATCGTCTTCATCTGGTACATCGGCTGGGGCATACTTATATTCGGGCTGCTGGGCATCGCCGGGGCCGGTCTGTATACAGTTGGAATAGCTTACAAATATCATGCCATGGGGCTTGTCAGCGTTTTCTTCATGATGGGGATACTGATGCCTCTCGGCACATACTATGTTATGTCGGGGATGATATCATATGAGGTCCTCCTGATGTCATTGCCCAATGCGTTCCTGATAACAGCTGTCCTGAGCGGGAATGAGACCCGGGACTACTATGAAGATAAGGGATCTGGAGTGAGGACGCTGTCCGGTTTCTTATCCTACGAAGGAAGCCTGAATCTCTATCTTATGCTCAACGGAATAGCTTTCCCCATATTGCTGGCACTTGTTGTTCTCCAGACAGTTCCGTGGGCCTGCGGCATTGCTTTCATCGCCCTCATAGACATGTATATCCTGGTAAGGAACGGAAGAGGGACGGCCGGCGACGAAAGAAAGAGCAGGCTCCTGGTTCCGCTGGCATTCAGGATGAATTGGCATTTCGGACTTCTCCTCACAGCGGGATACTTAATAGGATGGTATCTCATCACAGGTGCCGTCTGATGAACGAAGAGATCAAACCCAACGGGACCCAGTTCGAGGGCAAAGAAGAGTATGTGAAGGAGGTCTTCACAGAGATAGCATCATATTATGACGAAACGAACGACATGATGTCCATGGGCATGATAAAGGGCTGGCACAGGTTCATGATGAAGAAGGCCGGAGACCTCGGATCGAAGAGATGCCTGGATGTAGGGACGGGGACGGGAGAGATAGCTTTCCTTCTCTCTGAGAATGCGGGAGAGGGAGGAGAGGTCTTCGGTATCGACATAACGCCGAAGATGCTGGAGTATGCGGAGATCAAGATGAAGGATAGAAACCTTCCTAAACCAGTGGTCTTCGAGATAGGGAACGCTCTGTCCCTGCGGTTCGATAACGATTCATTCGATGTTGTGACCTCAGGTTACATGCTCCGGAATGTTACGGACATTCAGAGAGCGATAGATGAGATGTACAGGGTCCTGAAGCCCGGAGGAAGGGCGGTCGTCGCGGAACTTTCCAAGCCCGAGAACAGGGCCATCAGGTTCTTTTACGAACTGTACATGAGACACAGAGTATACTGGCTCGGAAGGAGGTACGACAAAGGTAAGCCCATCGGCGGGAAATATTCTCCTTATGAGTGGCTGACGTCGTCCGTTGAGGGGTTCCCCAGAGGTAAAGAGATGACGGACAAGTTCCTGAGGGCCGGTTTCAGCGAGGCGCAGTACTTTGTCAAGTCAATGGGCGCGGTGAACATATATCTGGGACTGAAAAAGTGATTCCGGATCATGCCTTGATAAACAAAATCGGATCGTACAGCCGCATCCTGCCGGACAAGACAGATAAATAGAGATTAGGCTATCTGCGGCCATGGAACATGCGAGCGGAGAGATCTCTTTCATGAGACGTGTGAATCTGATCTTCAGGTTCAGCTACACCTTGGCATTCTTCATGGCGTCCGTATGCGGATCGCTCTTTGCGTTCCTGTTCTACGACCCGCCTTTGCATATTGTGGTGCTCATACCGGTCGTTGTCCTCCTGCTCGCGATATTCGTCAACTTCTCGAACGACTACTTCGACCACAGGTCGGGCGTGGACAGGATAAGGTTCGAAAAGATCGAAGAGATGAAAGGAGCACTCGACTCTGAACTTCTGAAGAAGATATACTGGGAAGGGAACCCTTTCGACAACGGCCTGGTCACGGACAGGCAGGGCAGGATCGTTATGGCGGCACTCCTGTGCGCAGCCGTCGTACTGTCGGTCCCGATAATCCTGTACGGAGGATGGATCGTCGCAGTGTTCGGCGCCGTCGGGATATTCCTGTCATATTATTACACAGCACCGCCCATCGATTTCGGTGCTAGGGGACTTGGCGAGGCGGATGTCGCGATATCGTTCTTCATGCTCGTGTTCTGCTCATTCTATGTGGCAACGGTCGACTTCGATGCGGGGACGTTCATGTTCACTGGCATATTCGACATAGAGATTTTCGTGTTCGCAGTGATGATCGGCATACTGGTTGGGCTGATGAGGCTCGTAGATTCCATGTCTGGCATGGAAGCGCACATTGCCAATAACGAAAGGAGCATCCCGGTCAGGTTCGGCTACGACGGTGCGGTGAAGATAGCAAAGGCACTGGTCATCATCAGTTACATCATTGCCGCCGCCATGGTATGCCTAAATCCTGTGTACGCATTGATATTCCTGACGCTGCCATTGCCGATGAGGGCATGGAAGATCATGAAAGAGAGAGGTGAAAACTGGAGACTCAAGCTCCCGCCGATGTTCTTCGGCACGGCCTTCTTTTCGTATGTGTTGTTCATTATAGCGATCGTCCTGAAACTGTCGTTCGGGATCGGGTCACTTTTTTGACATGGCGAACATGGAGGACATCTCTCGGATCGTCGATATGCTGCCTCTTTTTATCAGATGATATTCCCTCACGGCAGCGAACCCGCAGTTCTTGCATGACGGCGTATCGTGCATGGGACAGCCGTTGTGGTGCGACCCGTCCGGAATGATGAACACGGTCACGTGATACGGGCACTTTTTGCTCCAGTCCTCTTCTGCCAGGAGTTCGAGGCCGCGTTTCGAGTTCAGCACCGGATATCATTTCT
>JAIRUV010000059.1 GCA_031254265.1 Candidatus Methanoplasma sp. | reverse complement strand
TTGATGACTATCCCTTCTCCGTCTGTGGCAAAAGGCTCAATGGCAACGACCATCCCTGATGCGAGCCTGCTGGTGTTGCCGGTGTCGTAGCTGGGTATGGAAAGGCCAGCGTGCAGATTGTATTGTTTTATCTCATGCCCGCACAGGTTCTTGATCGGTTTGAAGCCGTACTGCGCCATGCACATTTCTGCCGACCCCCCTATCTCGCATATGGGAGTTCCGTCTCCTATGAACTCTGCCATCCTGTCCCTTGCGTATTTCGACGCTTCGATGAGGCTGCGGTATCTTTTCGTGCCGACCTCTACGGTACAGGCCGTATCTCCGACGTATCCGTCGAGCTGGGCGCCGCAATCGATCTTGACGATGTCCCCGATCTCGAAGACCTTCTTGTCATCTATGCACGGCGTATAGTGGGCGGCGACCTCGTTGATGCTGACGTTGCAGGGGAAGGCGAGACCGCACCCCTTCTTCCGGATGTAGCCTTCCACTTCCTGTGCCACATCATGCAACCTTACTCCTTCTTTCACCATGTCCATGCCGAGGGACCTTGCTGCCGAGGCTACCTCTCCTGCCTTCCTGAGCTTTGAGAGTTCTTCACCGTTAAGCATTAAGAACATCCTCTATGTCTTTGATAGTGATCGCGCCCTGCCTTACTATCTCGACCTCTCCGTTCATGAGCCATACGATCGTCGACGGCTTTTTCAGCTTGGAGGGGCCTGAATCGATATACATGCTCACTGATGATCCTAGATCATTCACCGCCGAGTCTATGTCGACGGCATCCGGACTCGAGTGGGTATTCGCGGATGTCGCAACGATTGGTCCTGTCCTTTTTATTATCTCTGCCGCCACAGGGTGGTCCGGCATCCTTATCCCCACTTTCCTGGACATCGATGTGACAAGGTCTGGCACATCCGGATTCTTCTCTATGATTATGGTTAGGGGGCCGGGGAGGAACGCTTCAATCAGCTTGTCGGCGTTCTCGTTCAGAACGGCTATGCTCTCCATCATCCTCCTGTCGCTTACGGCCACGGACAGCGCCATGTCGAACGGCCTTTTCTTTGCGAGGTAGAGGTTCTTTACTGCAACCTCATTGTATATGTCTGCGCCTATCCCGTACACCGTTTCTGTCGGATACACGATGAGATTCCCTCCTGCGATCTCATCGGCGGCTTCCCGTATAATATGTTCATAATCATTATCGAATACATCCGTACAATAACACTTCGCTATCTTCAATCAAATCCCCCCATCATTGAAAGACCGTACCTTATCGCCCTGTTGCCGTCGTATGCCGCTTCCATGTGTCCAGGATACAGCATCCTTACATCCATTCCGCTCAGTTTCTTCAGGGAAAGGACCAGTTCCGTTGCCGAGCCTGACGGGAAATCGGTCCTTCCGACGCCGAGGCTGAACACTGTGTCGCCTGAGAACAGGCAGTGGGATATCTCATCATACAGGCATACCCCTCCGCATGTGTGCCCGGGTGTGTTCACTACCCGCAGCCTGTGCTCCCCCAGGTCTATTATGTCATTCTCCATCAGCTCTGTGACCTCGACGGGCTCGAACTCGTCTCCGAACAGGTCTGAGGCTATGTATCTCTGGTCCCCGTTCACTATATAAGGGGCATCACCGGCGCCTGCGAACGCTTCGCACCTGAACTCATCCAGCATTCCTTTTAGGCCTCCGATGTGGTCGAAGTGAAAGTGAGTGAGGATGATCATGTCCAGGTCCTTTCCGCCCAGTATGCTTCTTATTGCGGCGATGTTCCTTGCATTGTCCCTACCTGTCCCCGTATCGATCAGGGCTGTTCTGCTGCCTACGACCAAGTAGACGTTCGAGTCTGAGAACGCGCCGGGGTTAATCAGATGGACGACCATGGAAAACAGATTTAGTAATGATATTTAACATTGTGTATAGATTTCCCTGTCCAGACTGGAAAACTGTAAGATACGGCCCTGTTCACGCGACCGTGTCAGGACTGGGTGCGGCACAGACATCACATATACTCTATCGAAAGCGTCCTGTACTCTATATCATACCCTTTCAGCCCCTGGACCGTTTCCGCTCTTCTTCGTTACCTTAGAATCTCGGGACGGCACCTCCGTCCAATTAATGTAATTTGCATTACCGTAATGGCCATTACGTTAATTGAGTTCTTCTATGCAACGATCATTCTGCATTTCAATATCGTTAAAAAAGCACTGCTGACACAATTGAATCTGCATGAAAAAAGATATTTGAGGATGAGAATTTTTCATACGCAACCTGTTTGACTGCTAGACCACATCCAGCGACGTTTAACGGACTTTAGTAAGCCAGGACTGAACATCTCGGCGAACCTCGATGCTTACATCCGGCTTCTATCAAACTCATCATTTATGAGCGTCCTATGGTACCTCTTTTTCAAGGCGGCTTCGAGCTTAGATGCCTTCAGCTCTTATCCGCTACCGCGTGGCTACTCAGCATGCCTTGTCAGACAACTGATAAACTAGAGGCGACGAACCCCTGTTCCTCTCGTACTAAAGGGTCCTTCTCGTCAGGTACCTGCACCTCCATCAAAAAGCAACAAAACTGTCTCGCGACGTTTTAAACCCAGCTCACGATCCCTTTTAATGGGCGAACAACCCCACCCTTGGCAGCTGCTGCACCACCAGGATAGGGAGAGCCGACAGCGAAGTAGCAAGCCACGAGGTCGATATGAACTCT
>JAIRUV010000044.1 GCA_031254265.1 Candidatus Methanoplasma sp. | reverse complement strand
AAACGAGCGGAAGGACCGATATAATCCTCACCGCCGTCCCTGGTGCCGGAGGAACATTCGAATGGTACCTGCCGGGAATGGGCGGCAACAGGATCTCAGCTTCCTCTTCCGTATCATTCCCGGTCAACAAGACCGACGACCTGACAATAATTGCCAAAGATAACTCAGGATACGCCCTCCAGTTCTGGGAGGACTCTTCACTCGGTGCTTCCAGGAATGTTGGGCCCCATACAGCCGATGCGGCGTCATACACCGCGTATTTCCTTTCCAACACAGCGGCGGACAGGATCACCGTAACCCTAAATGCTTATCCGGCTCAGGGAGGAACACTCACATGGTCGCTGCCGGGAATGACCACTCTGAATCAGTATTCTGTGCCGTTCCGGGTCAACAAGTCTGATATTCTGACGATATTTGCCAAAGAGAACGCCGGATACGACTTCAGTTTCTGGGAGGATGCCTCAGAGTGGGATGAAAGGAATGTCGGACCACATACTGCCGATACGGTGACGTATACTGCATACTTCCTCTCCAACACTGCTGCGGACAAGGCCACCATAACTCTTACGGCCGACCCCCTCGGAGGAGGGACATTCACATGGTCCCTTCCGGGAATGACCGCTGAGGTCAAGTATTCAGTACCGTTCGATGTCAACAAGACCGATGATCTGACCGTCATTACGCAGGCGGCATCAGGATACGTGTTCAGGTTCTGGGATGGTGCCTCAACCAGCACAACAAGGAATGTCGGACCGCATACGGTCGATGCAGTAACGTATACTGCATACTTCCTCGCCCCGACTGGGATTGTGAACCTTACTCTTAAGGCATATCCTGATCTGCCTGCACTGTCAGGCGCCTTTGCATACAGTATAGATGGAACGACATGGATCCCATATACTGGCCCCGTTCCCTTTAATGCAGGCGAGATACTATGGATAGATCCAAATTATTCTTCAGGGTACACCTTCCAGTTCTGGGAGAATGCCGCCGATGATGATCCGAGGACCTACACGATCAACGCTAACGTCACATTGACCGCATATTTCCTCTCCGACA
Source organism: Candidatus Methanoplasma sp. (assembly GCA_031254265.1). Taxonomy (GTDB): domain Archaea; phylum Thermoplasmatota; class Thermoplasmata; order Methanomassiliicoccales; family Methanomethylophilaceae; genus Methanoplasma. The sequence continues at coordinate 11,011 of JAIRUV010000044.1, read as the reverse complement.
CTGCGGCGGACAGAGTAACCATAACACTCGCAGCCGAACCGGGCGCAGGAGGGACCTTCGCATGGTCCCTGCAAGGTATGACCGCGCCTAACGCGTACGATGCCGCGGACAAGATCTTGATCAACAAGACCGACGAACTGACCATAATCGCCAAAGCGAACAATGGATACACTTTCAAGTACTGGGAGGATGCCTCGGCGGGTACGACAAGGAATGTGGGAACACACACTGCGGATGAAACATACAGTGCTTACTTCCTCAGAACATCCGGAACGGTGATCCTTACTCTGAATGCCAATCCGGCCGCATCCGGTACTTTCCGTTACAACATACAGGGATTCACCGCGATCAACTATGCCGGACAGGTCGCGTTCAATCCAGGCGATATCGTGGAGATAGAGACAGTCTCAGTATCGGGATACACCTTCAAGTTCTGGGAGGATACCTCCGTGAGTGTATCGAGGATATACACCATCAACGCCAGCGCCACATTGACGGCATATTTCCTTTCAGATCATTCGAACGACACTGTTGAGATAACCCTCGCCTCCTATCCGAATTTGACAGGAACCTTCACATGGTCCCTCAAAGGAATGACCGCGCCGGTCGCATACTCCCCCGCGGACAGGATCGTGATCAACAAGACAGACGATCTGACCGTCAACGCTAAAGCGAACGCCGGATACACGTTCAGGTTCTGGGAGAACTCTTCCGGATCGGAGGAAAGGCACGCGGGAACCCACACAGTCAAGACTGTGACATACACCGCATATTTCCTCTCCAACACGTCAGCGGACAAGGCCACCATAACCCTTGAAGCCTACCCTGTACAAGGAGGGACGTTCGCCTGGTCCCTGCCGGGCATGACCGCGCCGGTCGCATACTCCGCTGTGGGCAAGATCGAGATCAACACTACCGACGAACTGACTGTAATTGCAAAGCAAGCATCAGGATACACCTTCAAGTATTGGGAAGACGGATCGGCCGGCGCGACGAGGAATATAGGAACCCACACCGTGGACACAACACATTACGCCTACTTCCTGACTGACAATACGAGCGATAGGACCAAGATAACCCTTACCGCCGTCCCTGGTGCCGGAGGAACGTTCATATGGTCCATGCCTGGAATGGGCAACGGCATGGTCTCCCAAGTCTACACCGAACCGTTCTTCGTCAACAAGTCCGATGTTCTGACGCTCACAGCAGTACCGAAGCCCAGCGAATACACATTCAATTTCTGGGACGATGCCACAACCAACACGTCAAGGAGTGTCGGACCCCACATAGGCAGTGCAGCAGTATACACCGCATATTTCCTCTCCGGCAACGCGGCTGACAGGGTCACCGTGACCCTTGATGCTTATCCTGCCTCGGCAGGAAACTTCACATGGTTCCTGGAAGGAATGACCGCACAGTTCACATACTCCGTCACGGACAGGATCGTGATCAACAGGGCCGATGATCTGACGGTCATCGCAAAAACGAACGCCGGATACACATTCAGGTTCTGGGAGGATGCCTCAGTATTAGAGAAAAGGAATGTGGGAACCCACACAGTCAATACTGTGACATACACCGCATACTTCCTCACCGAGACGCTCGGAAACAGGGTTACCGTGACCCTCGAAGCCCATCCCGTCCAAGGAGGTACGTTCGCCTGGTCCCTGCCTGGGATGACCGCACCGATCGCATACTCCGCCGCGGACAAGATCAAGATCAACACCACCGACGACCTGACCGTAATTGCAAGGCAGACATCAGGATACACCTTCAGGTATTGGGAAGACGGATCGGCCGGCGCGACGAGGAATGTAGGAACACAGAGCGTGGATGAAACATACAGTGCTTACTTCCTCAGAACATCCGGAACAGCGACTCTTACCCTGAATGCCTATCCGGCAGCATCCGGTACTTTCCGGTACAACATACAGGGATTCACTGCAATCAACTATACCGGACCTGTCGCGTTCAATCCAGGCGATATCTTGGAGATAGAGACAACAGCAGCATCGGTATACGCTTTCAGGTTCTGGGAGGATACCACAGACGATAATCCGAGGACCTACACGATCAACGCCAGCGTAACACTGAGGGCATATTTCCTCTCCGGCAACGCGGCGGACAAGGCCACCATAACCCTCGAAGCCTATCCGGCACAGGGGGGTACGGTAGCCTGGTCCCTGCCCGGGCTGACCGCGCCGGTCGCATACTCCGCCGCGGACAGGATCGTGATTAACAAGACAGACGATCTGACCGTCATTGCCAAAGCGAATCCGGGATATAATTTCAGGTTCTGGGACAATGCTTCGGCCAATACGTCGAGGAATGTCGGACCCCAAGGAACGAACGGAACATACACCGCATACTTCCTGTCCAATGCACCGGAAGAGAGAGTGACCATAACTATTGCGGCCAACCCGACCCATGGAGGGATGTTCACATGGTCCCTTTATGGAATGACAGGTTATGTACAGTACAACGCGCCCTTCATTGTAAACAAGACAGATGACCTGACAATAACCGCACGGGCGGCATCAGGATACATTTTCAGGTTCTGGGAGGATGACTCCACTGCCCTGTCAAGGAATGTGGGGCCTCAAACCGCCAACGCAACATATTCTGCGTACTTCATCAACTTGGCCGGAGCGGCATATCTGACCCTTGAATCGAACCCCGCATCAACAGGCACATTCGAGTACCATGTACCAGGGTTCTCATGGACAGCCTACGTCCCCGGAACGCCGGCACCATTCAACCCAGGCGATAGCGTAGAGATAAGGACATCAGCAGTGCCCGGATATACTTTCAGATTCTGGGAGGATGCATCCCCGGACGCATCGAGGACGTACACGATCCACACCGATGCAGTCATGACTGCATACTTCCTTTCACAGGATACGCAGAACGATACTGTCGAGATAACTCTCACAGCAGACCCTCCGGGCGGAGGCGCGTTCACATGGAAGCTGGAAGGAATGACCGATTCAGTACAATACGCCGGACCGTTCAGGGTCAACACCGCCGATGACCTGACGGTCATAACGAAAGAGGCCTCCGGCCGTACTTTCCTGCAATGGGAGGACGGTTCGGCATCGATCGAAAGGCATCTTGGGGCGCAGGCAGATGATGCGGAGTATACCGCATCCTTCTCCAGTATGGACACGGAAGCAGTATCCTATCACATCAGGGTAACGGCAGGTACGGGAACAACAGCATATCCGGAAGGGGTGTCTTTGGTCCCGAGAGGGAGCAACTTCACCGTAAGCTTCTCCGCTCTCCAGGGATACTATCTGAGCAGAGTGATCGTCGACGGAAAAGACCTGTCCCATGAAGAGATAGTTCTCGGACAATACACCTTCCGCTATGTGCTGGCAAACCATACCATAGAGATAGCGGGGGTGAAAACACCGTCTACGGAAACCCAACACACGTTGAAAGTGACCTTGAAAGAAGGGGACGGGTATGCGGAGTACAGCATCAACGGAAGCGGCTTCCTGAGATATGTCTCCGCGGTGACTGTTCCCAGTAACGCAGACCTGACGGTAATGGCATATTCCGCCGACGGGTATGAGTTCAAGGAGTGGAGGGAGGGAAGCAAAGTGTACAAAACGCAGGATGTGTCCTTCCCAGATCTTATGAGGGATGTGAATCTGGAGCTTTACTTCACCGACGGTACCTCAGCCGACGGTGGCTTCGGCATAGGATTTTGGATCATGGTGGTCGCTCTGATCGTGCTGCTGTCAGCACTGCTGTTCTGGTTCTTCGCCTTCTTCAGGAGAACGTACGAGGTGATCAAGGTGACAGGGAATGTGATCGGAAAGGACAGGGCACACAGGAAGAGAGCATATAACTTCGAGGCAGAAGGAACCGGAACTGTATCCTACAAGGTGGGAGAGGACGGCCGGTGGAAGACACTCATGCCGAACGCAGACGGAAGCTACACCATACCGAGAGGGGACGTGGTGGACAAGTTGACCATCGAAGTACGCTGATCTTAGAAACCAATTACCTGCGGCCAACAAGGCCGCAGGACCATTTTCATTCATTATCTTTGCACCATGAAAAGGATTATATGGTCCATTTAGATGGAGCAGACGTGTCGTGGATACTCCTGGGGATACCGTTGGGCATAGTCCTTCTATACCTGGGATCAGAGTGGATGGTGGACGGCGCCAAGAAGATGGCTATAAGACTCGGCGTGACACCGTTTGTGGTCGGACTCACGATAGTGGCGATGGGCTCGTCGGCACCGGAGACGATAACATCGCTGGTCAGCAGCAGCAACCCGCAGATCATCCTCGGAAACATCGTGGGAAGCAACATCGCGAATGTCGGCCTTGCGATCGGCCTTGCGGCCATTGTATCACCGATCGTATGCAGATTCACAGACATAAAGTTCGAGGCGGCCGCTATGCTGGCAGCTGTCTTTGCAATCTCCCTGATGGCCATGATGGGCTCCCTGGGGTTCGTACAGGGCGCAGTCCTTGTTGCTGCTTTGTTCGTATTCATTTATTTTGCGTACAAACTGAAGAAGAATGTCGCCGGCGGCGATGACGAAGAGGCATCTGAGATAGAGGAGAGCGCAAAGACGCCGTTGTGGAAATGCACCGTGTTCATCGTAGCAGGCCTTGTTTTCCTATACTTCGGGGCAAGGGCGTTCATCGGCGGCGCGGTGGAGCTTGCAGAGATGTTCGGCGTCTCCGACCTTATGATAGGGCTGATAGTGGTGGCCATCGGAGTATGCCTCCCGGAGCTCTGCATATGCGTCATGGCGGCTTACCGCAAGGAGAATGAGCTGGCAGTAAGCAACATAGTGGGAAGCATAGTGTTCAACTGCTTCTTTGCTTTAGGAGTGGGAGTGATGTACACGACCGTTCCGGTCACGCATTACACAATGATCTTCCACCTGCCTGTCATGATCCTCATGGCGTCCCTGATGTTATTGATGATAAGAGCAGGGAACAGGATCACAAGGTGGGAAGGGGCAGCATTAGTGAGTATCTATGCGTTATACATTGCGCTCATGGCAGTATTCCCGGAATTGACGCAAGGAATAGTGTGAGACGATCGACCTGTTATTCTTGGCTCCAGGCATTGCTAGCAAGATCAGGACATTTCCCGACCCGATTCTGGAGGAATGGTTCAGGCGTAGTAGTACTCGCCCTTCTGCTTCTGTTCCCTGTCGAGCCTGGAATCAGGCTTGTTTATCCTGGGGCGGTTTGTATCCGCATCGCGTCTGAATGTGATGTCGACCGCCTTCAGGAACTTGTTCATTCCTTCTCTCATATCGAACGGCCCCTCTCCGATACCGTGGTGTCCCGGCTCGCCGCCGAAGACCATCATGGAATCCGAGACCATATCAAGGAAATAGATGTCGTGGTCGACGATCATCCCGCTCCTGCCGGTCTTCTCCATCATCCTCCTTATCGTTTTTGCGGCGTTCATCCTTTGATTGGAATCGAGGTAGGCTGAAGGCTCGTCGAACAGATACATATCGGCCTCTGCGGCGAGACAGAGGGTTATCGCGACCCTCTGCAACTCTCCGCCGGACAGTGTCTTGATATCCTTCTCCATCAAGTGTTTCACACCCAGGGGGACCAGGACCTCCCCTTCAAAGAATCCAGAATTGACCGTCTCATAGGCTTTGGAGAAAAGAAGGTCCCTGACGGTGCCGTCCGCATCCGCAGAGATGTACTGCGGCTTGTACGACACTTTCAGCACTGTTTCGAGGGATCCCTTATCAGGCTCGATAACTCCCGCAAGCATCTTCACGAATGTTGTCTTTCCGGTCGCGTTCGGCCCCACTATCCCGACCGATTCCCCGATCTTCACCGCTCCCTTTCCCACAGTGAGCCTGAACCCTCCGAGGTCCTTCTCCACATTGTCGAACTCCACAAGGTCCGGGGTGTTCCAATCCCCTCTCGGAGGAGAGGATTCGAACTCTATCGGCCTGTCCCTGAACCTTATATTCTCTTCAGGAAGATAACCGTCAAGATAGACGTTTATGGCGGTCCTGACCTGCCTGGCCAGTGTGAACACTCCGTATGCTCCCTCCGAACCATAGACTATGCTGACGTTATCGGCGAGATAATCAAGGATCGCCAGGTCGTGCTCTATGACGATGACCTGCTTGTCCGCGCTCAGGTCTTTGATGATCCTTGCCATCTTCACCCTCTGATAGATGTCGAGGTAAGAGGTGGGCTCGTCGAAGAAGTATACATCGGCATCCTTCATCATGGTGGCGGCCATCGCCAGCCGCTGGAGTTCGCCTCCGGAGAGTTTCGTCAGTTCCCTGTCAAGCACTTCCGTCAGCTCAAAGAGCTCCGCCGCCTTATCCACAGACATCCTTTCCTGCACTTTTTTCAGAAGGTCGCGCACGACACCGTTCATGCTCTGGGGAAGCTTATCGACATACTGTGGTTTCAAGGCGATCCTGATGTTCTTGGAGTACACGTTCTTCAGATGATCGTACAACTCGGTGCCGGCGAAGTGTTCCAGCACTTCCTCCTTCGAAGGCGGGTTATCAAACCGTCCCAGGTTAGGAACTTCCGTTCCAGACAGCAGTTTTATGGCCGTCGTCTTCCCTATGCCGTTGGGCCCGAGTATTCCTGTGATGAGTCCCTTTTTAGGAATAGGGAGCCTGTACAGGCGGAAGGAGTTCTCACCGTATTGGTGTACCATCTCCCCTTTGAGCTCGTCCGCAAGCCCGATGATCTTTATTGCCTCGAACTGACACTTATTGATGCATATGCCGCATCCCTGGCAAAGCGCCTCAGAGATCACGGGTTTGCCTTTTTCTGTGAGTGTGATGCATTCCACCCCGGTCCTCACGAGGGGACAGAACTTGATGCATTCCTTGTTGCATTTCCTGCTCTGACATCTGTCATGCAACACCGCGGCTATTCGCATGCTCCTGTTTATTATGAGGTTTGATTTAATCTTTAGGCTGTTCGCGGATATCTAGATGTCATATCCGTGCTCATGATGCGTGTGTCGACAGGCCAATTCAATTCTATCGACGGTGTTGAGAGAATCTCATTAGAAAAAGAGCCATCCCCACAAACAGTTCATAATGGCGAAGGCTCATTACATAATATGGAACAGACTGCGACAAAAGGTGTCGAGATCATGTTGGGCGACCCTAAGAAAGCCATAGCGGCTTTCTCGATACCCATCGCAGTAGCTCTTCTGGCGCAACAGAGCAACAACCTCGTCGACAGCTTCTGGGTCACAAACCTCGGTGCTGATGCCATGGCCGCACTGGGCCTGGTCTTCCCGATATATGCGGTCATAGTAGGCATAGGGGCGGGCCTGGGTATCGGTACATCCGCCGCCATAGCAAGGAAGATCGGGATGGGCCGGACGGAGGATGCGAATGGGATAGCTGTGCAATCCCTGATACTGTGTCTTATCATAGCGGCAGTGGCAACGCCGCTGCTCATCCTGACGGCGGAGCCTCTGCTGATGTTGATCGGTGCGGGACCGACCATCAACACCTCCACGGAATATGCCGTTCCGCTGTATCTTGCCACTGCCTTCATACTGTTGAGCGGGGTGATGTCAGGCATCCTGAGGGGAGAAGGCGCAATAAGGAAATCGATGTACATACAGGTGCTGGGAGCGATAGCGAATCTGATATTGGACCCGATATTCATCTATACGCTGGATATGGGGGTCGCAGGCGCGGCATGGGCATCGGTGGTCGCCTTCGCGTTATCCATCATAGCCGGGCTGTATTGGTACCTGGTGAAGAAGAACATGTTCATCAAATTCAAGAGAGAGAACATAAGATTCAACAGGACGCATCAGAAAGAGATATTGTCGGTGGGCCTTCCGCAGTCGTTCGAGTTCTCGGTCATGAACATCTTCAACGTCACGTTCAACTTCTGCATCATCGCAGTGGGCACGACCGATGCCATGGCAATATACACAGTGGCCTGGAGGATAGTGTACCTCATCATGATACCGGCACAGGCCATGGGCGGAGCCATAGTGTCCGCCTGCTCCGCTGAGTTCGGTATGAAGAGGTATGACATGATAAGGAAAGCATACAGGTATTCTGTGAAGATGTCGATCCTTCTGCTTGCGGCATTCTCATTGATCATGGTGCTGCTGGCTCACCCTATAGCGTCGGTCTTCACACAGTCCCCGGATATGCAGCATATGCACGATGAGATGGTGGTACTTCTGTACATCTTCTCGATATTCATACCGATAATGTCCCTTGTCTTTGTAGGGTCATCCCTGCTGCAGGCCGTCAACCGCTCCAGGGTGGCCCTCGCATCGTCGTTCATAAGGAATCTGGTCCTTGCGATAATGTTCGTGCTCGCAACATACACAGTCGGGACGCTTACGTCGCTGTGGTGGTCCATGACGTTCACTGAGATATTCGGAGGCCTGCTGATGGGCTATTGGGCATATGTTGTGCTTAAGGATGCGGCAAAGAAGGACGGCAGGTCATGGAAGTCTGACACATGACATCCAACATGTTTATTATCGTCATCGGCAATGGGCATCTAGGTTCAAATGCAAAAAATCTGTATAAACATCGCTTGGCCCTATGCTAACGGCCCAATACACCTCGGTCATGTAGCCGGTTCTCTCCTTCCGCCCGATATATTCGGCAGGTACAACCGCCTCAAAGGGAACGAGGTCCTTGTAGTCGGGGGGTCGGACCAGCACGGAACACCCATAACCGTAACAGCCGAGAAAGAGGGATCCACTCCGGCCAAAGTGGCCGACAGATACCACCATATCAATAAGAAAGCGATAGAGGATATGGGCATAGAATACTCGCTCTTCAGCAAGACGCACGGAGCGAACCACATAGAAGTGGTGCATAAGATATTCAACGACCTTCTCAACAAAGGGTACCTCTATGAGAAGGAGACAGATCAATATTACTGCCCGCAGTGTCAGAAGTTCCTCCCGGACAGGTACGTGGAAGGAACATGTCTGAAATGCGGGGCGAAGGACGTAAGGAGCGACCAGTGCGAGACATGCGGCACAACATTCGAGCCGGGCGATCTGATAGATGCCAGATGCATACACTGCGGCAAGAGTCCGGAAGTCAGGCCGTCGAACCATTTCTTCCTTAAGCTGAGCATGTTCAGCAGACAGCTGGAGGAATATATCGGCGGCATGGACCACTGGAGGTCAAACGTCAAATCCTACACCATGAACTGGCTGAAGGAAGGGCTGATAGACACTGCGGTCACGAGGGACATGTCATGGGGAGTGCCGGTGCCGATACCGGGCTGGGAGGATAAAGTGATCTACGTATGGTTCGAGGCGCTGATAGGCTACCTGAGCACATCGATAGAGTATTCCAAAAAGATAGGGAAGCCGGAGTACTGGAAAGAGTACTGGAGGGACCCCGGAACAAAACACTACTATTTCATAGGTAAGGACAACATCCCTTACCACTCGATAGTCTGGCCCGCAATGCTCTTGGGTGTCGGCAAGCTGAATCTTCCTTATGACATACCAGCCAACGAATACCTCACATTCAAAGGCGAGAAGCTGTCAAAGAGCCGCGGCGGCGCCATAGACATACCGTCTGTTCTCTCCGAGTACGATGCTGATGCAGTGAGGTACTACCTTTCGGTGAACATGCCGGATACACACGATGCGGATTTCACATGGAGCGATTTCCGGACAAAGGTGAACAACGAGCTGGTGTCCGCACTCGGCAACTATTACCACAGGTGCCTCAGTTTCACTCACAAGAATTTCGGTGCGATACCCCCCGCCGATACCGAAGAAGGCTTGAAGGAGGTGATGGATGCGATATCCTCCACATTGAAAGAATATGAAGAGTGCCTTTCCGCATGCGACTTCAAGAAGGGGATAAAGGTGGTCATGGAGCTTTCCCGCTTCGGCAACAGATACTTCGATTCGGTGAAGCCGTGGACTTTGGTGAAGGAGGACAAAGGACAATGCGGCAGGGTGATGAACAACAACCTGATGATCACGAAGGCCCTTGCAGTTATGGCATGGCCCTTCATGCCTCATTCTTCCGAGAAGATATGGGAGTACCTAGGGTTCACCGAAAGCTTAGAGAAGGCCGGTCTGAACGCCGTGACATCGAAACTTCCTGAGGGAAGGCCCATGAAGGAGCCTGTCCCCGTCTATAAGAAGGTCGAGACCCCGGTCGATGAGAATGAAGAGGGCACCGCATTCACAAACTTCAGGAAACTCGATCTCCGCGCCGGCAGGGTGATAAGCGCAGAGGACCACCCGGACGCAGAGAAGCTGTTCATCCTGAAAGTGGATATAGGCGAAGGAGCACCCAGACAGATCGTTGCAGGATTGAGAGCGCACTATTCCAAAGAGCAGCTGACAGGAAAGAGCATAATTGTCGTTTCCAACCTCAAACCCGCGAAACTCAGAGGGCAGGTGTCCAACGGGATGCTGCTGGCAGCCGACGACGAAACGCTTGGAGGGACGTCCGTGCTTGTTGTGAGGCCCTCCAAGGATGTTCCCGCCGGGACCAGGATGAATTCCGGACTGGGCGGTACGCCGGCGGAGATAGAACTCAAGGACTTCCAGAATGTCAGGATGATAGTCTCCAGGGTGTCGGAAGGAAAAGCCCTGTTCAACTCGGCGAAGGTAGACCTTCCTGCAGGCGCACCGGAGCGCGCCGTTCTTGTCATAGAGAATGATAAGATTGTCTCCCTCAGCGACGGAAAGGGCTGCACAGCAACAGTGGATTCAGAGATCACGGACGGGGCAGGCATCAGATGAAGGCAGACCTTCACATCCACTCGAACTTCTCCAATGACGGAAAATCCACTGTAGAGGAGATAATAGCAGAGGCGGAGAGGAAAGGGCTGGGATGCATCGCGATCACCGATCACAATTCATTTGAGGCCTACGGCCTTGCCAAGGATAATGGGAAGGTGATCGTCATACCCGGAACGGAAGTGTCATCCAAGGACGGCCATATACTTGCGTACGGGATCGACAGGAACATACCGAGGGGGATGACCATAAAAGAGACGATCGA
>JAIRUV010000021.1 GCA_031254265.1 Candidatus Methanoplasma sp. | reverse complement strand
CCATTCCGGCGCCGACTAACCGGGAAAGACGCTGGGTTCCGCCAAAACCGGGGGTGATGCCCAGACCGACTTCCGGCTGTCCAAAAACAGCATTGTCGGAACATAGGCGAATATCACAGCTTAGCGCAATCTCACAACCGCCGCCAAGGGCATAACCATTCACGGCCGCGATAACCGGAAGCGGGAAGGTTTCGAGGCGGCGGAAAACTGCATTGCCTTTTTTGCTGAAATCTTCACCTTCCGCCTTGGTCAGAGTGCTCATTTCGCCGATATCGGCACCGGCAACAAACGATTTCTCACCGGCGCCGGTCAGGATGAGGCATCGGATTTCATGCTGATCGACAGCGTCCAAAACTTGGTTTAGTTTGTCAAGTACTGCTGAATTCAAAGCGTTTAAGGCTTTTTCGCGATTGATCGTGATAATGCCGATCGGTCCTTTTGTTTGATAAATAATATGTTCCATGCTAACCCTCCATACCGTGCTTTTGCACGTGACTAGGCGAAGCTGACTTTGCAGCGAGCCGTAGAATGTCTTAATTCGGGAACTTAGAGATTCTAGGCGAAGCTGACTTTGCAGCGAGCCGTAGAATGTCTTAATTCCACTAATCCCGTGAGACGACTGCTGCCACGCCCATCCCGCCGCCGATGCATAAGGTGGCAAGGCCGGTTTTGGCATCCTTTGCTTCCATGGCGTGGAGCAGGGTGACTAAGATCCGGCAGCCACTGGCGCCAACCGGATGGCCAAGGGCAATCGCGCCGCCGCCGGGATTTAGTTGCTTGTCCATATCAATGCCAAGATCGCGGCCAACGGCAAGCGCCTGCGCGGCGAAAGCTTCATTGGCCTCGATAATATCAAAATCGTTTATCTTCATGCCGGTTTTGGCCATGACTTTCTTCGTCGCGGCGACCGGCCCGATACCCATCACGGCCGGATCGACACCGGTCAGGGCGCCGGCAATCCAGGTCGCCATCGGCGTAACGCCCAGTTCTTTGGCTTTTTCTTCACTCATCACCACGACGGCGGCGGCGCCGTCATTGATACTGGAAGCATTTCCAGCCGTGACAAAACCGTCTTGATTAATCGGACGGAGTTTCGTAAGGCCTTCGATCGTCGAACCGGCGCGAGGGTTTTCATCTTTGTCAAAGATAATGACGTTCTTTTTTTGTTTGACTGAAACAGGAACGATTTCTTTGTCAAAAGCGCCGCTATTCTGCGCTTTTTCAGCTTTCAACTGACTCTGCAAGGCAAAATCATCCAACTCTTCCCGGGTCAGGGCATAGCGCGGATCGGCACAGATATTGTCGGCGGTTTGAATCATATGATAATCATTGAAGGCGTCCCACAAGCCGTCATGAACCATCGTGTCGGTCATGATCTGGTCGTTCATCTTGAACCCCCATCTGGCACCGTCGACGTAATACGGTATGTTGCTCATGCTCTCCATGCCTCCTGCGACGATCACGTTGTATTCGCCTGCCTTGATGGCATCCGCCGCATTCATTGCCGCCTTGAGGCCGGATCCGCAGACGTCGTTCACGGTGTATGACCCGATCTCCATCGGGAGTCCCGCGCCGACTGCAGACTGCCTTGCGGGATTCTGTCCGAGTCCGGTCGAGATCACGTTCCCCATTATGCACTCCTCGATGTCGGCGGGCGCGAGCTTTGCTCTCTTTACCGCCTCGCCGATCGCTGTTGCGCCGAGTTCTGTTACCTTGATGCCGCTGAGTGCCTTTCCGTATTTTCCTATCGCGGTCCTTGCCGCGCTGAGTATGACAATTTCTTCCATTGTTTGTCCCACCAATATAACGCTCATATGAACGAGCCTGAGTATATATTGGTGTCGGTGTTCATATACGCTTATTGACGAACTCGACCGGCTGCTCCAACCCCATCCTCTTCAACGGCTTCGAGAGATGCCTGCGGGCAGCGACAGGGGGTTCATACCACCCTTCCTTCACCCACCTGACCGCCTTTCTCGTCATGGGGCTTTCGGCGGATGTCCTGCATCTCCTGCAACGGTATCCCTTCCCGGCCCCGACGGATTCCATCGTCCTGCCGCACCCTGTACATACCGGGTTGGATGTCTTCTCGTATCTCTCGGCAACGGATATCACGAGCACTTTCTCTGCGTTGATCGTCCTGGGCTCCTCTCTGAGCTCCCCCGTCACGCCGATGATGTCTCCTTCGGACAGGTTATCGAAAAGGAGCCGGAATTCTTTCGAGGGTTCATACGCCCCGACGGTCATTGTTCCGAATCTTGTTTCCATTGACATAAGAACATGGCCGCCTGGGATGTGTTTGCTGCCGATCACTCTTCCATCTACGTAATATGAACTGTTCGGGACCATCGCGGCGGGGCGGCGGATGACATGATCGTCCGTCCCCTGGTTGGTAAGGAACATCATCCATCTGTCTGCCGGCTCGCTTCGGATCATGTCTTTTCCCTTCATCAGGTCGGAAGGGTCATCTCCGCGGAGGCCGTACATGACGGGGCAGGGTGTGGAGGGGACCATCGCGACCTTCCCCGCCCTCTCCTCCCAGCTGTTGAATGTGGTCGGCAGCGAACGGTCCGCTTCCCTTATCGACACGGGTTCGAAAATGCGGCCGGTCCCCCATCTGTCCTTCGCCCTGTATGTGATTACCTCGTGTGTGCTGTCCCGGGGCCTCCATGCCATGCCGCAGACCGCCCCTACTATCCCCCGGCCGTTGCCGGCCTCGTACTTGCATGCTCCGATCCTTTGTATCTCGGCGTCTGCGGCACTCTTCTCCACTATTGTCCTTACTCCCTTCCAGTACATGGACTGCGATGGTTTTCTCCTGCTTACCACCAGCCCGGGATCCGACTCTTTTACAGAGTGCGCCTCGACCAACATGGCCGCCCTTCTCATGATATCTTCCGCAGCTGGCTCATATGACGATGAGGTCTCAAAACAAAAGATATCCTCTCCGCATATGTTCCCTGCAAGCATACGCTTTCCCGCGCCTTTGCCGAACCTCATAACAAGCGAGCCGTTGCCTCTTGTTTTCCACGGGGTCGCGGGGTTGAGCCTCACGAGGCGCGGATATCCTATCAGATCCATATCTTTGCAAAGCTCGGATATGATCTCGGTGGCGAGGTATGTCGTGCATCCGCCGCTGACAGAATCCGTGTCGTCGACCGAAACATACATGTTCTGTCATTATTCACTCATGATATAATTCATTCTGAGGAATCACGTCCATGGAAGAGACGAACATAATGTTCCCATCGTTGGACATCGTTCCTTTTATAGAGTATACTTCAAACTCTATCGGCTCATTGTAATGAAAACACCTTGAGACGTTGCCGTCAGTGTCATCAAAGGAGAATGTATAACCGTTTTGTGTTTCTTTGATGTTATAGACCATACCGATGTGGGGTACTGGCCCTTCTTTGGGTTCCTCATCATTGACAATTATTGTTACAATGATCATCATAGACACGGCAAAGCATAGTAAGGAATACCGGTCGAACAATTTCATGCGGCAAAACTGTTCCTGGGGGTTTTTAAGTCATCAGCTACAGTTATATTGTAATGATATAAACGACACCCCCGCCCCCCTCCATTTCTAGTGGAAACGGGGTATGTAAAAGACAGAATGCTCAATTGACCTTATGAGAAATTACCTATTGCCCAAATTACCAATATGAGTGCTGCCAGACCAAGTATGCATCCTGCGATAACCAACCAACCTTTCATCTAATCTCTCCATGTATAAAGTGAATGCTTTCAATATACAACAACTATTATAAAATTGATATCTTGTTTCACAAAAAGAAAGCATTATTAGGCTCTTCATGTTATGTCTTCAAGTACGTGTGGTGATTGAAGGATGAGTATTTTTAGTTCATCAATGAAAAAAAGAAGTGTTCTTATAAAGAACAGGAGTTTTCTTCATACCACATACATCCCAGATCAGTTACCGCACAGGGAAAATGAGATAACCAATATCGTCGAGATAATAACTCCTTCTCTGAACAAGAACAAACCTTCCAATATACTTGTGATAGGTAAGACAGGAACAGGTAAGACAGCTGTCCTTAATTATATAGGACGGGAATTGAAAAAAGAGGATTCCACAGAAGAGAACTGCAGCTTTCTTTATGTGAACTGTGAAATTGTCGATAACCCTTATGGTATACTTTTTAACATATCAAATCAGATAATCAAGGATCATAACAATAAGATCCCATTTACAGGCTGGAGCTTGGACAAAGTATACGATACAATAATCAATTATATAGAAAGTGAAAGTAAAATATTCATCATAGTTTTAGACGAAATAGATAAGATCCTTCAAAAAAGCGGAGATGACATATTCTATTTTCTCACAACAATGAATGAGGTCCTTACTGATTCAAAGATATCTATCATCGGAGTAACGAACAATACAAAATTCATAGAACTACTTAGTCCAAAGATAAAAAGCAGGCTGGGAGAAGAGAAAGTTGTGTTCCCTCCATATGATTCTGAACAGCTGGAAAGTATATTGAAGAGAAGAGCAGAACTTGCTTTCGAATCCGGAGTGATAGAAGAGGGAGTAATATCGCTCTGTGCCGGCATGTCTGCTAAGGATTCAGGTGATGCAAGGAAAGCATTGGATCTTCTCAGAGTTTCGGCGGAGATAGCAGAAAGGAACGGAGATTCTTTGATAACAGAAGCTCATGTCCGTTCTGCCTGGAATGAAATGGAGAAGGATGCTGTTCAAGAAGTCATAAGAACACTTCCCGATCAGTCCAAGATGGTGCTAATGAGCTGCATCACTGCCCATGAGAACAAGAAGAATGTATCAGTGATAACAGGGGATGTGTACTCAGTCTACAAAGATATATGCAACAGCATGTACACGGTACCATTGAAAGAGAAAAGAGTTACCGATTTGATATCTGAATTAGATATGCTGGGTATAATTCATGCGAGAGTAAAGTCATTCGGAAGGAACGGAAGAACAAGAGAGATAGATATCAATGTCAATAAGGACACAATTGAATTCATTAAGAAAGATGAACTCTTTGAACCTTTGAGAAAACATAAACCGGCCAAGCAAACTACATTACTCTGATCGATCTTCAGTTTCCACTAGAAATAGAGGGGCGGGGGCGTCCATCTCTTCTGCCAATTCTTCCCTTATATTCTCATAATATCGATAATCGAAAAGGAATCCTATCCCTACTAACATGAACACTAACAAAATCACCGCCGCAGATATATTGGGTATGGTGTTCGGCACCCAGTAGCTCAGAGTGTTCGACTTACCCTCCAGCATCATCTTGAATGCACCTACCCATGGCACTTCGAACCATGCGACGGATTGTATTTTATCATATGAAATAAGCCCGTACACTCCGGGTATGTTGGAAGGCTGGTCAAAGCTGACGTTGTTATCTCCTTTTGTGAGATATCCGCTATAAGGAGAAGTGCGTGTGATGTTGTCGAGATTTATCTCCTGCCCGTTCAGCATGAGGATCCCGTAAAGGTTATTGTGATCGCCGCTCGTGCAGGACCACAGTTCTTCAGGATAGCCTTCCAGGCTGGGGGCGCTCCAAGTCTCATTACTGTTATATTCCAGCCACAACATGGCACGATGTATGACCGGGATGTTCCCCGATCTCTCATATATTATAACGTCTCCGAAGTCGCCGAATTTTTTATATCCGGTCTTGTAACCGTCGACGTACGTCTGGATATTGACCTTGCTCTTGTCCTTGAGAATTATCATGTCCCCGGTATCTATCACGCCTATCTGGGATTCCATGCCGTGCTGCATACTCCCTGATTACACTACCGTCTGAGGGGGGGCCACTCCGGAAGCCACG
>JAIRUV010000019.1 GCA_031254265.1 Candidatus Methanoplasma sp. | reverse complement strand
CATTCTTATGGGTCCGTTCTCCGAAATTACCTTCCTGCAGGCCGTACTCGGCTTTGTCCGCAAGGTTCATCTTCGTGGCGATAAGGCCTGCAGAGGTGAATACGACAAGGAGGATCAGCCACTCTATGTCGCTGAATATCCCTATGGTGTATCCTACGAAGAACGATGCTATCGCCCCGGAGAAAGTGAGCATCCTGAATTTGTATGCAGTGACAGACAGTGCTGCTGACAATATGCCAGAAATCACTATCTGGGTAATCAAATCCATATAGGATACATAAAGAACAAGGATATAAATGTGAGGTCATTGTTCAATGAGTTTTTCGAGCATCTCCGTCGCGTACTTTATGCACAATGAGCGGTCCTTGAGCGGGAAGAACATGACCTTTCCCTGAGGGTATATTGTGGTCTCCATTCCCCTCCAGTCCATGACCGCCATCATATCATCCTTTTGTTTTATCGTACATCCCATCTCCTCCAGACGGGTGACGGCCCTGCCCATGTCCAGTTTCAGGTCGTCCGCCGATATCGCCATAAGGGCCTCGCCTCCGCAGAGGCGCATAGTGGTGAATCTCATAACAGGCCTCTCAGCACCCTCTCCGAAGCGGAATGGAAGCCGCTGAGGCCTGAGACGTTGACGATCATGATATCAGACATGGCGATGTCCTCAGCCAGTCCCCAGGATATCTCCCTGGAGTCTCTTTTATCGAAGGCGTCCTTGTTCCGGGGGGCATCCTCCCTCCCTCTTTTCACAAGCCTCTCGTATCTGATATCCGGAGGAGAGTGTATACCAATTATGCACACGCGCTCGCATATCTCCCTGAAAGACCGTATCTCGTCCATGCTTCTGCACCCGTCGACCAGGAACGTGCCGCCTCCCATCTTCTCTATGGTGCGTTTGGCCCAGATGTTCTTCCCGAACCTCTCTCTTTCTGCGTTTGCGAATTCCCCGATCCCCAGTCCCTTCCCGCATTCAGGCGATGCAGGATAAGCCTCTCTTACCATATCTCCCATGCGGACGGCGGGGATCCCCACCAAGCCGGCAACCTGCAGGAACTCCTCTTTGCCGGCGCCCGGCATCCCTGTCACAACGATGATCATGATTTCACAGAAGGTTATCTGATATGTTGGTCAGTATCCTGTCGCAGTAAGCGCACCTCAGCTTAGGAGGATTCCGTTCTTCCACTGCGAACTCCGGGGTCACAGGCTCGCCTCTGTTGGTTATGCAGTTCGGGTTGCTGCATTTCGCAAGCCCTATGATATGGTCGTCAAGCTTTACCCTGAACTTATCCGCCACATAGAAGTCCCTGATTATTGATATAGTGGCATCCGGAGCGATGAGCGCTATCTTCCCAACAGTGGTGGGATCGAGTTCTCTGTCCTCGACCTTTATCACATCTTTCCATCCCTTTATCTTGTTGGAACGAACATGCATACCTATGCTTATGACCGAGTCGATGTTGTGCTCGTTCACTCCAAGTATCTTAAGGACATTGAGGGACTGGCCGTTCGCGATATGGTCTATGACCGTGCCGTTCCTGATTGGAGGTATCTTCGTCTCTGCGATCTTGTTATCCATCAGAGCTCACCTCCGAGTATGGCGCAGAGAAGGGCCATCCTTACCGGTACTCCGTTGAACGCTTGCTCAAAGTATTTCGCATGGGGAGTGGAGTCCACTTCCGGCATGATCTCATCCACCCTCGGCAGCGGGTGCATGACGATCATGTCGCTCTTTGCCTCGCGGAGGATGGCGTTCCCTATCCTGTACAATCCGGCAACCTTCTGATATTCGGCAGGATCCGGGAACCTCTCTTTCTGGATCCTTGTCACATATAGGACGTCAGCCTGTCCGATGACATCCTCCAGGACAGCGGTCTTCGAAGGCCTGCACCCTTTATCCACGATGTGGTTGAAGGTATCTGCAGGCATCTGCAGGGATTCCGGCGCAACGAACGTCAGTTTAGCGCCGAACATAGTGAGCGCTTCGGCAAGCGAGTGGACCGTGCGGCCGTATTTGAGATCCCCGACCAGCACAATGTTCAGGCCGTCAAGGGATCCTTTGGCCGACCTCATGGTAAAGAGGTCCAGCAGGGTCTGCGTAGGATGGGAGCCTGCTCCGTCCCCGGCGTTGATCACTGGATTCTCGGAGAACTTTGCGGCGAGCCTCGCCGCTCCTTCATGGGGGTGCCTCAGCACTATGACATCGCAGTATCCGTCCACCATTTTGATGGTGTCGGCAAGCGTCTCCCCCTTGGACATGGATGTCATTGACATCTCAGAAACATCTATGACGCTGCACCCAAGCCTCCCCGCAGCGCTCTCGAATGATAGCTTTGTTCGAGTCGAAGGCTCGAAGAACAGGTTGCCGAGGACCTTTCCGTCAAGAACTTTCTTCACCTTCTCGCCTTTTGCGTAAGGTATCATCTTTTCAGAGAGTTCCAGGATATAATTTATCTGCTCCCTGTCGAGGTCGCGTATCGAAACGAGGTCTTTGTCATAGAAGTCCATGTTTCCTTATCCGAAACTCATGATATAACTCTTTTTCCTGCAGTTCTCTTAGAGAGTGCCGTATGTTAGTAGTATATTTGATTGCTGAAAAGAGCATTTTTCAAGTAATATCCTAATCAGGCTGATTTCTCAGAGCATTAGGAATCGTTTCGCATTGTGCTTTCAGCTCTGGAATCAGGTGGGCTGAGGTCTTCCACATCCATATTACGCTTCGTAGACAAGTTTTCCATCGTTCAGCACTTCCTTTGAAAAATCCTCGTCCAGTGTACGCTCGCTCACGACATCCACCGGTGCACCGAGCGAAGACTCAAGGTCAATGATGAAACCGCACATCTTCACAAGGTCATCGATCTCTCCAAGGCTTACACAGAAGTCATAGTCGCTTCCATCGGTATGCTCCTCCCGTGCAGTTGAACCAAAGAGAATGATCCTCTCTACTCCATACTTTTCGGCGATAGGTCTGACAATGCTGCATAACTCCTCAAAGGAGATCATGTTCCTGTCAGCCTT
>JAIRUV010000002.1 GCA_031254265.1 Candidatus Methanoplasma sp. | reverse complement strand
GAGTTTGTTGATGTCGATCACGAACCTGCTGTCGATCTCGTCGATAAGCTCGTCGTCTCCGGAGAACACTTTGATATACGAGTCGTACACCAGTGCGGGGTTGACCTCCGCCATGTGCTCCTGGACCACTGCTCCGCCGGGGATCGCGTGGTTGACCACTTCAAGGTATGTGTTGATCGTTTCAGGGGTAACTTCCTTTCCCAGCCTCTTCTCGATGGTGCTGTGAGGGGAGTCGAGTCCTACGAGGACGGTCTTCCTTATGTCGTCCCACGCCTGCTGGATAGCAGTGTTGTTGACGCAGTGGAGGTCGTCCGCCTCTACGTAGATGTTGGTGTGCGACAGCTGGTAAGGCATCCATGCCCTCTGTCCCAGCGGAACACCGATATCCTCGTTCATCATCGGGAAGCCACGCTTCTTGGCGATGGCCATTGCGGTCTTCTGGAATTCAACTTTGCTCTTGGACTGTTTCCATCCGCCGTAGATGTAGTATTTCGTCTCCATCTCGGTGGGGTCTTCCTTGAATTTCTTCTTTACAGCTTCCATGAAAAGCTTTTCTTTCTGTTTGCCGGCCATGTTTACACATCCTTTACGTTGAAGGGCTGGTAGCCGCCGAGTGTCCTGAGCTTGTGGATCCTGAGTCCGTATGCAGTGACCTCTTTGTCATCCCTCATGTCTACGCCGTCTGCCCTGAAGATCGTTGTCCTCTTTTTGAGGTCGGCCATTGATGCCGGCTTTCCGACAGATATTTTCCTGTCGAGAGGTATTGCGACCTGGTCTTTGACGTACACCACTTCTTTCTTGTCTTTGTCCCAGACGTATCTCTGCCAGGCATCGAACATCAGACCGTTCTCGTCGAGACGGCATGCGTGTCCGTGAACGGTTGCTCCTCTGATACCTGTCAGGGCTGGGTCGAATGTCTCGTTGTCGATCATCTCTTTGGCGAGTTTCTCAAGGTCCCTCTCCCTCATCTCGATGATCTGTCTTCCGGACAGTGTTCCTGTGTCGAGACCCCTGTACCTGGAAAGGTACATCCATGCCCTCTGGTAGGGGGATATGGGCGCGAAGTAGACGGAGTCAGTGAACTGGATGTACCTGATCCTGTCTCCTTTCTTCGCCCCTTCTATGGGTTCGACGAGCTTCCTTATCGGGCAGTCTGGCTCTTTTCCCTCCTCGATGGGGGGGTGGATGGATTTGTAGTCCTCTCCGGGGTTGCGGTGTCCCATGATCCTGACGACATCGTCCATGGAGACATCACGAAGTTTCTTCAATTTTACCTTTGGATCCATAACCCTTCTTCTGTTCTTGGCGGGCGTTGAGTTTCCGGGGTAGAACTGTCTTTTATATGCTGTCATAATTTTCACCTTTACTTATAATCTCTGAGGGTCTTCCTGTATTTTGAGTATCTTCCTACTGTCAGGCTGAACCCGCGCGGCATGTTAGCATCGCACGCGGCCCTTATCTTCTCTACCGCCTCGTCCAGCATCTCCTGGTTCTCTACATTCAGTTCGATGTAGAAGGCTCCGACCTGGAATCTGAGCTCAACATCCTTTCCGCCGACCTTTATCACCTTGCGTTCGGAATGGTTGTTGGGGATCCCCTTGCCGGGCCCGCTGTTCAGGTTCTTTGAGATGCTCTCGCCGGTCATGTTTATCTGCCGGATGTGTTCTATCGGGTCGAGCGCATTCAGGACCTTCTCGGTCGTCTCCGCGCTCAACAATGCGTTGGAGAATATCTCCACCTCTGGAAGCGGTATTCCTGCGTATTCTACAGTTGGTTCACTCAACATAACGACCTCAGATCTTCTTTGCGATCTTTTTCGCCTCGGCACCTACTACCTGCATAGGTGTGCGGAATTCGACCATGTCTCCGAACACTTCTTTGATGAGTCCGGATGTTGCCTCTGGTGAGAATGTCTGCGTTCCTCCGTCAAGACAGTTGGCTGCAGTGACTGCGGGGATCAGAACTCCCTTGGAGTGTTTTGTGACCACGTGGTTTCCGTGGAACAGACCGGGTCCTCCTCCTCCGTAGATGGAGTGTGAGAAGAATGACATACCTACACCGACACCTGCGGATCTTCCGTAGTCGGTTCCGGGCAGTCCGGTCTCGTGCTCAAGCAGATCGTTGTAGTACAGAACTGTTCCGGGAACTCCCTGGGCGGCTCTTGCGGCACCGGTGTTGACCATGACCGCTGCTACCTGTCCCACTGCCGCATATGCGTTCCAGAGGGGGAGGTCCTTTGTCGAATAGATCTTGTATCCCGAGGGGAGCGTCTCTTTTACGTATATGACGCCGTCGTCTATTGCTGCTCCGATGATCGTTTCCACGACGGAACCTACGGTTCCGGTCTTTCCGTTCTTTTTGACGGTTGTGTACAGCATGTTGTTTGCGTTAAGTCCCTGGTAGGCGAGGCCGAGAAGGTGTGTTCTCTCGAAGTTACCTATAGCGTCACCCATCTCGAAGGCGCCGCACTGCTCGAATATGGATGAGAGTGCTACACCCTGCATCGCGTTCTTGTTGACAAGCGCGACGACGTGGTTCGCCATGATGTTCCTGAGAGCATATCCTGCTCCTTCGTTGTTCTGCGGGATCTCAAGGATCGATTTCACGTTTGCACCGTCGAAACCTACGGTCTGCGGGTATCTTCCCCAGACCGCTCCCTTGACCATGTTGGCTTTGTACATCGGGACCTTGAATTCGTCAATGATCGCCTCTGTGACCGCGGATGCGACAGCTGTGAATCCGGTCGTGTACTCTACACCAGCGGACATCCTTGCTTCGGGTACGATGACGACCAGACTCTTCCCGTCGGCCTTCAGGCTCACAGATGTGCCGTCCTCCGGCGTTACCTGGACCTTGTCTTTGACTGCGGCTGCGATCTTTTTGCCGTTCTCGACCAATTTGATGTCGATCTCTTTACCTTTGATCAGTGCTCCGCCCATGCTGCCGGTTTTGAGAGATTTCTCTATACCGGCAAGGCTTACCGCAACAGTCCTCGTGGTCAGAGATGCGATCTTTTTGATCGCGTTGTTGCGCAACGGACTGATGGCTTCCAACGGTATGTCTTTAGCGATACGTTTCCCGTTGTCGTCATACAGGTCTATTACGTCCTTGTATTTTGGCATTTTATACCTCCTTATTTAATTAGTTCGCGAAAAACAAGAATTTTTCGCACTCCCCTTGCGAAAGCAGGTATTACGTTGTATGATATAAAGAGTATGAGAAATTGTAAAAATAAGGGGACATTGAAACCATTTCGCCCGCGATTCCAGATGCGGAGAATCTCCTGGAACGGCGTTCCGCTCTTTAGTGTTATATTTATAGATTATCTATGGTAACACTTTGTTACCATCGCTGGCATATCCTGCTCTCTTCTGGATTGAGAAAGGTAATACCAGACGCGTCAATCCCTTTTCGCCTTCGATATCGGGCCCTGCGAGTATCTTTCCAGCCTCGCTACGTATCCCGGGATGAGCCCGTAGGGGATCCCGCATGCCAGCTCGTCCTTCGCCATGTCGGTCTTTTTCCTGCACCCGAAGCACCCGAAGGATATGTTTGGAACTCCGGTCACTATCGGTACTGCCGTAATATCCTCGCAGGCGCATTGGAACGGCGCAGTGCTGATAACAGCGCGGCCTCCTTTCTCTGCTGTCATCAGCCCCACGATCCAATATATCCTCTCGGGCACATCTATGATTATGACCGCATCAGGGACGAAGTCCGCATTCTTCAGAGGGCACACCACCTCTCCCGATGTCTTGTATGGGATCAGTATCCTGTCGTCGATCATGTTCTTGGATGCTTCCACACTGTCATGTATGCCGACGCCGGCGTGGAATTCGCCGGATGCCACTTTATTCGGGGTATCTGTCATCCCAAGCACCGCCGCGCCCACGTGACAGTTGTGCATATCGAGGGGCATCTTGATGCATTCTCCGCCCCTGGCACGGAAAACGGCCTGACAGTGGCTCATCTGGGATTCTGGCATCTTCGGCCCCTCCGGGTACTCGGCGCCTTCCCTGATCAGCTTCACCGCCACCGGTTCCGACCTCAGCTGAAGTATCGATCTCAGCTTCTTCGCATATTCCGTGTTGGCGTTCAATATCTCAGACATGACCTGGCATCGGCGCCTTTGTGAATAAATGTTATGGAGTGAGATAGAAAATGGTAGTAAGAGGTTTGGAAGAGGTTTCGTTCAAACTTACTTCTTGTATGCCTTTATCGCTTCGGCGAGGGCCTTCATGTTAGCATCGGTTGTGGCGGGTGCGATACCGCAGCCGGAAGATATGACGCTGAATCCTGCCTTCGCGCATTTTATTGCGGCGGCCTTGACCTCTTCAGGCGTTCCCTGGAAGAGAGGTCTGACGGATCCGACGTTTCCGATGAGCGCGCACCTCCCTGCTACTTTCTTTACGCCTTCGACTGGGTCGACCTTCTCCTCAATGGATAACCCGGTCACACCTACGCCGATCATGGCATCGATTATCGGTAACGTGTCTCCGCATATGTGAAGCGACGTGAAGGCGCCTTTTACCTTAGCGAGACTGCCCTTGAGGGATGTACCTGATGCGTCATCGAACATGTCGGGTGCGATCATGTCGGTGGATGCCGAGGGTTCAGACATCTGGATCACATCTGCGCCTGCATCGGCGAGCGCCTGCGAATATGCCTTTACGAGAGGTGTGATTGCGCCTACCCATCTGGAGACCTCTTCGGGGGCCATCATCATTCCGAAGACTGCGTTCTCTGTGCTGATCAAGTGTCCTGCGAGAGTGAACGGGCCGGTGTTGCCTGCTACCACAGCGTATTTGTCGCCGTGGGATTTCTTCAGGAGGCCTATGGCCTTGACGGCCTCAGCGGGCCTTCCTCCTTTGAGGAACTCTTCTGGGGCCATGAGCGCTGAAGGGTCGTCATATTCTCCCGTCATGGGGTCGAATTTGAACGGGTGTACCTTGATCATAGGCGCAGCGTCTTTCTTGTCGACCTGCACTTTGCATCCGAGCCTCTCCGCCTCAGCGGTGAGACAGAACGGCGCTCTTACGCACTCGAATCCAAAAAGATCCGCCTGTGCGGCACCCAGCTTTGCCATCAGTGCCGCACTTTTGTGGGCCTCAGGCCAAGCCGCGCCGACCTTGTCCATCTGTCCAGTCGTGGCCGCCTGTGGGAAAACCGCTACCGGAGGCCTGTCTAGCTCTTCTAATTTCATTGCCGAGATTACTCTCTCTCTTGGAGTCATTGACATATGCTTATTCTCCTGTGATGCGAAATATGTTACACTTATTTAATTCGGTCGGCGACCTTCTAATTCACCTATATATTAAATGTGCAGTAAACGGGCATCAAACGGTGATGTCCGTTATGTCCTTCAATTTCCCGAGCCTTATGATCCCTACCTCCGACACTCCGTATATGTCCGCTTCGGAGTAGACGGAGCCGCCCAATGCCGGCGCCATGATGCACTTCCCGTCCAGGGAAAGGTCGTTGCCGGCGGAGAAGGGGCTGAAAGGCGGGAGGACGATGACGCCGTCCTCTTTCTGGTGCACGAAACAGTGCATCTTCATACCTCCGCTCATCGCACCCGGTATCCTTACCGACGGGTGCTCGTGCCCTATTATCACAGGCCTGACCTTGGAGTCGACGTGTCCGTGTTCCATCCTGAATCCTCCCATGTCCACGTAGTCGAAGGCGGTCAGCCCGACCTCAGACAGTATGTTCTGAAGGAAGTTGTCATGGTTCCCTTTGACGACCACCACGTCGGAGGCTTCGGTCAGGAGTCCGATTATGGTCTTGACCTCTTCCTTTGCCTCGCGTTTCGATCTTTTGAAATCGTGTTTGATATCGCCCAGAAGCACCACCCTCCTCGGCTCGTACTCAGAGAGTATGTTGTTCATCGCGTCCCTTATGGAGCCGGTGTTCATCCTCGGGATGTACATGCCTTCTTCCTCAAGGGCGCTCTCGTAACCTAGGTGGAGGTCCCCGACGACGGCCGTCGGGCCGTCGTCGAGAATGAGGCACCTGTCATTGGTCACCTTTA
This sequence comes from Candidatus Methanoplasma sp., assembly GCA_031254265.1. GTDB lineage: Archaea > Thermoplasmatota > Thermoplasmata > Methanomassiliicoccales > Methanomethylophilaceae > Methanoplasma. The sequence continues at coordinate 146 of JAIRUV010000002.1, read as the reverse complement.
CGCCCGGGAGGATCTCATAGGAACGCATGATACCTGGATGTATCTGCTTATATTAATCGGATTTTGACGATGGCCTGTCAGCCTTCTTTTCGCTTTGTCTTCCGCATCCCAAGGTCTTATGGTCATCAGATACGTTGTGAATGAAA
>JAIRUV010000025.1 GCA_031254265.1 Candidatus Methanoplasma sp. | reverse complement strand
AAACTCTGAATTTACATACTTCCGGTTTTGTCCGAATTTCATTCCCTGTTTTGTCCGTGTTTTACTTCCGGTTTTGTCCGAATTTCATTCCCTGTTTTGTCCGTGTTTTACTTCCGGTTTTGTCCAAACACGGTAAAAGGTAGTTCTGTGTTTGCCGAACATCCCAAGGAAAAAGACAGTCCGCAGCATATCTGCTCACTCACAATGTCTGCATTTCAGATCCCAGACAGGGACGGGATCATTCCAGCTTAACGGAACCGACTATCCTCAGTTTCCCGCCTTCCAGATACATCATGACAGCCGCATCCCCGGGCTTGTGTATGATGTCTGATTCCGCCTCAATGGCAAGGACAGGAGATCTGAAGTCATCTCCGTTGTCGACGGCGGTAATGCGGCAGGGGACCATCTGCATCCAGTGTCCGATATGCAGGACCATCCCCTCTTTAATCGGCGAAGGCCAATATTTTATCAGCCGCGCCTTCCCCGCGATCCTGCGGGTCATCTTCATCGACGGGTCTGTCGTAAGGACATATCCCCGGTCGAGCTCGTCAGACTCTATCCCTCTGAGGGCAAGCCCCACGTGGTCCCCCTTAACACCGTCGTCCGCGTCGATGTCGTGCTTCTGTATGGATTTCAGGACCACTTCCTTTTTCAGAGGGAACACCTGCATCTTATCGTGTTTTCTGAAATGACCGTCTATGACCGATCCGAGGACGACCGTACCCACTCCCTTTACGTTGAAATGGCTGTCGACAGGGCAGGACCCGCATGTCCCTGTACCGGCCTTGCGGGCCTCCTTCTGCGCAATGTCTAGAAGGTCCTCCCTCATCCTGATGTGGTCCTCTTCGATGTATGAATAATTCTCAAGGGACGTTCCCGCTATCAGCGGCGCCAGCTGCTCTTTCTGGATGTAATTCCTGAGTATTATCCAGCCCTTCTCTATTCTGAAGAGGTCGGCCATGACTATGGACTCCCCGAGGAAAGAATCTATCTTATCCACGACGAGAACGACGAACTCCGACATTCCCGCCGCATAGAAAAGGGACGATAACTTCTCTGGGTACTTGGAAGGTTCCACCAGGGTGACCGAGTCGTTCCCCCGCTTCACCTCAAAGAACGTCACGTCCGTGACGGTGCCTTTCTTCCCTATCTTGTCTGCAAGGTCCTTCGCCCCGAGGACGGCGACGTTCAGGTTGCCCATCAGATCTCCGATCCTTTGATCAGTCTTATTCCGGCCTCTTTAAGCACCTTTACCGCTTTCTCGGCATCGTCGACCCTGATGAACAGTGATTCGAAGTTCTTGCCGCTGTATGCGTAGCCGTAATCAATGTTAATCATTACCTGCCCCAGGACATCCGCGACATCGAAAAGGGAGCCAGGCGCGCTCTTCATCGATATCCCGATCACATCCGTCTTCTTGACGATGACGCCTTTGGACCTTATCTGTTCAAACGCTTTGTCTGGATCGTCAACGATCGCCCTGAGTATGCCGAACTCTGCCGACTCGGCAAGATTGAAGGCCTTCATGTTGATGCCGAAGTCCTTCATTATTCCGGCGATGAACGCCAGACGCCCCGGTTCGTTGTTAACGAATATCGAAAGCTGTGTTATTATGTTCTCGTTCTCCATCACATCACCCTCTTGTCTATCACTCTTTTCGCCTTACCCTCGAATCTCGGGAGTTCACCCGGCGCCTTGAGTTCTACTACAGCACCGATGTTCAGATATTTCTTGAGTTCGGACTCTATATGCGCCCTCAGGACCATCATGTCCGTGACCTTGTCGCTGAACACTTCAGGCTTTATCTCCACATATATCTTCATATCGTCGAGGTCTCCGTCCCTCGTTACCTCGATCATGAACTGATCGCCTACTCCGGGTATCCTCATAAGAGCATATTCGATCTGCGACGGGAACACGTTTATCCCCCGTATGATAAGCATATCGTCCGACCTCCCGGTTATCCTGGATATTCTCTGGGATGTCCTCCCGCAGGCGCATTCGCCAGGGAGAAGGGAGGTTATATCCTTGATCTTGAACCTGACCATGGGAAGGGCCTCCTTCTTGAGCATGGTCACTACCATCTCTCCCCTCTGGTCTTCCTCGAGGATCTCTCCTGTCTCCGTGTCGAGTACCTCCACATACATTATGTCGCCGGATATGTGGATGCCGTTCCTTTCTTCGCATTCTGTGAACATCGGCCCCGCCTGTTCGGATGTTCCGTATATGTCATAGGCGCGGATGCCCATCGAGCTTTCCATCTTCGCCCTCATGCTCTCGGTCCAAGGCTCCGCACCGAGAACAGCTTTCTTCAGGCAGGTGTCCCTTTTGAAGTCGATGCCCATCTTCGCGGCCACTGTGTTCATGTGTACCAGGTATGAAGGTGTACACGCTATCGCGGTCACTCCCAGGTCCTGCATGAGCTCCAGCTGCCTTTCGGTGTTGCCGGTGCTGCTGGGGACCACCGATGCGCCCACCTTCTCCGCGCCGTAGTGCAATCCCAGCCCTCCTGTGAACAGACCGTATCCGTACGACACCTGGAGGATATCGCTGTTCCCGATACCGATGGACGTCAGGGACCTGGCCAAGGCCTCGGTCCAATATGCAAGGTCGTTCTCCGTGTATCCGACCACCGTCGGTTTGCCGCTCGTACCAGATGACGCGTGGAATCTCACTATCTCGGTGTTAGGGACGTTGAACATCTTTGTAGGGTAGTTCTCTCTGAGGTCCTCTTTGTACATGAAAGGGAGTTTCCCGACGTCGGCCAGCGACCTGAAGTCGTCGGGATGCACACCTGCACCTCTCATCTTGTCATGGTAGAATCTGTTGAAACTGTAGAGACTGTTGATAAGGTTCTTGAAACTCCTGTACTGAAGTCTTTTTAGGTCGTCTGCCGGCATACATTCGATGTTAGCGTTCCAATACATGTTCCGCCTCTTGCTGACCTTATATTGGTTTTATTATTTCTGGAGTGCTTATTTTTATTCATGGGAAACCCCCCCTACGATAATAACAGCGCACAGCAGGCTGACTGCTGGGAAAGGTTCTATCAAGAACATAAGCGGCCGTGGAGAGGCATCGGCGAGGTAAAACTTGACATCGAACCAGGATCGAAGGTACTGGATGTAGGGTGTGGCAACGGGAAGACCACAGCGGCCCTGATAAAAAGAGGCATGGATGTCACAGGATTGGATTTCTCACCGTCTGCGATAAGCTACTGCATCGGCCTCTTCGGCGATAAGGCGAAGTTCACCATAGCGGAATGCGACCGCATGCCGTTCCCTGACAACAGTTTCGATGCCGTTACTGCGGTGCACATACTGGAACATCTGGACGAGACGCAGCTCAAGGACACGGTGGAAGAGATATCCAGAGTACTGGTCCCCGGAGGGCTGGTGTTCGTAAGGTCCTTCGCAGTGGGAGATGCAAGGTCCGAAGGCAAGGAGAAGGACATCAGAGGCAACGGGATAGAATACCGATACTACACTGAAGAAGATATGGTAGGCATATTCAAGGGGTTCGAGCTGATGAACAGCGAAAGAAAGGACGAGACCATGAGGTTCGGCGCGGTCAGGGTGAAGATGGAATGTCTGTTCCGCCTGCCGAGGTAACATGTT
>JAIRUV010000020.1 GCA_031254265.1 Candidatus Methanoplasma sp. | reverse complement strand
TTTCAATGACGCCAATATGGGGGTTTAGTTGCTCGAATTTTGAGGCCATTTCCAGAGGCCATTCCAAAAGCCTTTTTGGAGACGTATCCAGCATGACAGGATAACACCTGTCATGACTTGACACCTATCCCATTTACAGTTGATTATCTAGATATTAAAACTAACCTTTCATAAAAATAGGCCCTTCTCATATGCAGGTAAGAAGGTTTTCGCCGCTTCATTCGTAGTTCATTCATCTAATGGTTTCGGTAATCAAGTATAAACAAGGGCTGATGTCCAAACAGACCTGCGTATGATAAAGAAACAAGGCACTTTTGACGCATCTCACAGATATTTTCTGAACGGCGACCTCGATCGCCGGTCTGTATGATTTCCGGCAAATCTGTTCCGACGCGTCAGGTATTCATCTATGGTTTTACAATTACGCGAAAGCTTTCCAACAACATTCATATCCCTTATTCCGCATCACAGACAGATGAGCGACGAGATGAGCTGGACATCCAAGCTGCAACCGATTATAATCATTGCGGCCGTCGGTCTCGGATTGTTTCTTGGAGGCATCTTCAAAGTACCGGACGGTACAGAGGTGCTGATAGAGATCTTCCTCATCATGATGCTTTTCATAGTGTTTTTGAGCGTTGATCTCAGAGCAGTCGGCAAAGCGTTCAAGAATGTAAGATTCACATCGACGGCGATGTTCATCAACTTCATTTGGACCCCTGTATTCGCTGTCGTTCTCGGATATCTTTTCCTGAGCGGTTCTCTGGATATGAGGATCGGATTGATCATGCTTCTTGTGACTCCGTGTACGGACTGGTACATAGTGTTCACCGCTATGGCCAAGGGAAACGTTCCGCAGAGCACATCGCTGCTGCCATTGAATCTCGTCACGCAGATGATCATGTTGCCGCTGTGTCTCTTCCTATTCGTGGGGACGACCACAGACATGGATCTCATCCCTGTACTTCAGAGCGTAGTGATCGTTCTGATATTACCATTAATATTGGCGATGATAGTGAAGGTCGCTCTGAAAAGGATGAGGGCTAAAGAGCGCGCCGATGCCGTCTTGAATGAGCGCGGAAACAATCTGCAAATGTTGTTCCTGTGTTTGGCGATAGTGGTTATGTTCGCCGCAAAGGGACATCTCATCTTTGACGATCCTGTGTTCATAGTCACCATGTTCGGAACACTTGGAGTGTTCTTCATTTTCACGCTGGCTCTATCACAATACATTGGAAGGATGCTGAAGTTCAGTTATGAGGACACGACATCATTGACATTTACGACGATGGCAAGGAACTCCCCTCTCGATCTTGCCATCGCTGTGATCGCATTCCCTGATAACCCGCTGATCGCACTGGTCCTTGTAGTTGGGCCGTTGATAGAGCTGCCAATACTGGCACTTACCGCGACCCTGCTTCTGAAACTTCGGAAAGGATACATAAAGAAGGGTTCTGGTGCCCCGTTACGGGTATTGGATCAATAAATTCGATTATAGTTGATTACTTAAACATTAAGACTGACTTTTCATGAAGTAGATCCTTCCATCCCAAAGTTAATAAAAAGCGTTGCAATTTACAATTATGGCATTGGATAAGAGATACAAAGCTATCGGTTTCGACATGGACGGCACATTCATGGACACGACGATCGATTATGTCAAACTGTACAATGTCGTTTTCGACGAGCTGATAGAGACAGGGGTCCCGGAATCAGCGATAATAAGGTCACAGGGAGCCAGGGGCGAGCTGGAAAGCGGGATGGACTGGCTCATTGAGAACGGAAGGGAGAAGGACGCATACTCCATCCACAGGCGCATCTCCGACCGTTCGACGAGGGTGGAGATGGAGTTTGCGGAGATGTCCAGACCATTCAGGGGTGCGACGGAGGCTATCGCCGCTCTGCGGAAAAAGGGATACAAGACCGGCATCCTGACAAGAGGTGGGCACTCGTACGCAGAGTGCATACTGGAAAAGAACAACGTGATAGATCTCTTCGATGTGATAATCGCCAGGGACGATTTCCCCGACGACGAGGCGAAGCCGTCCCCGAAAGCGATGGTCAACCTAGGCAATGCTCTCGGCGTGAGACCGGAAGAGATACTGTTCCTAGGGGACCACAAGATAGATTGGCTCACGGCCAGGGACTCCGGTGCGGGATTCTACGGAGTGCTTACCGGAGGTTACGGGCCAGAAGACTGGAAGAGCACCGATCCAAGAATAACTGTTATCGAGGGCGTCGCTTCGCTCCTCGATATGATAGAATAAAAAGGATTTCAAAAAGGAGTTTACTCGGTCCCGTCGCCGAGCTTGTGTGACCTGTCCGCTTCTCTGCGGCGCTCAAGATCGTTATACCTGAACCTTTTCTTGTTGTCCGCAAATGTGGTATTTGCCGGCAGGAGCTTCTTGACGGTCTGCATCATGGTGCTTCCGATGCCCATGAGCTGTTTGCTCATCTTTATGCCGAACCTCGTCGTGCCGCAGACCAGATGTCCCGGATTGATGACGTCGCGCGGATCCATCTGGGTCTTCAGCCTTCTCATGTATGCCACTGTGTCAGGATCATGAATGTTGTCCAGGTTCCAGGCGAAGAACACGCCGAACCCTGTGGTCCTTCCTCCGTAAGGGCCAGCCCTGTCTCCCAGGTAGAAGTTGAATGCGAACGCCGTCATTCCCAGCATGGATTCGTCGTCCTTGAAGTAATAAGGCATGAACATGGTGGTGTTGCGGTCGACAATGACGCCGATCACGCCGCCCGCCTCCATCTTCATCTTCTTGAAGCCTTCGTAACATTCGTCCGTGAATGTGCCCCATATGGAGTTGGGTACTATGATCTCTGCCGGTATCTCTCCGACCCCGACCCTTCTTGCCCTGAACTCGTAGCATCTCTCTTCCCACTCATGCTCTGCGATCTCGTCCTTTATCCTTATTCCTCCGAGTGCTGTCGCAATTGTGTCCATCTCAGCGATATCGCGTTCAACGAAATCCTTGTCGCCCTGCATTGTGAGCAGCAGGAGGTTCTTAACATCGGGCACTTTTAATCCCGCTCTCTTCTGATTGGCAAAGTGCATCTCATCAGAGAAGGCCACATGCAGAGGGATTATGCTGGGATGGTTCACCAGTTTCTGAATGGTGTCGTGCATGTCCTTCAGGTTCTCGTAGCAGTATGCAGTCGGCCTGATCACTCCCATGGGATAGATCCTGAACGTCACCGTGCCGAAGACGCAGAGCGTTCCTTCCGACCCTGCGAACACCTGGTTCATGTTGTACCCGTTCTCATATGTCCCTATGCGGTCGTCCCCTGTCTTAAGCACCGTTCCGTCGGAAAGGACCACTTCCATATTCAGGATGTTCTCCTTTGCCGACCCGTATTTGTACGAACCCACGCCCATGCCGTTGGTGGCGATCCATGCCCCCAGCGTTGCGGATGGGAAACTTGAGGGATACGATCCTACGATGTAACCCTTCTTCATGCATCCTTCCAGGAGTTTCTGCCATGTGCATCCCGCACCCGCTTTCACATACAGTTCCTCTGTGTTGAGTTCGATGATCTTGTTCATCTTCGACGACATGTCCACAACTATGCCGGAGTTTGTGGGCATGCATCCTCCCAGGCCCCATGAGGAATTTCCTCTCGGAACTATGGGTATCCCGTGCTTGTGCGCTATCTTCACAACATTGGATATCTGGGCAACGGACGACGGCCTAACTACCGCATCCGGGATATTCTTGAATGCTACCCCTGCTTCCTTAGGCAGCGGCGCCATGTCCTTGCTGTACAGCAGCATGTCCACTCCGTTGGTGGTAATGTTGTTCTTTCCCACAGCCTCCTCCAGCGCAGCTATCACTTCAAGGGTGACCTCTCTCCTGAGGTCCTTTTTCTCATTCTCGGCGAGGGATGACGGGGTCCAGTCGAAGGAACCGCGCCCGAGGGCCCTTCCTCCGAACTTGGCTGCCTTCTCGGCAAGCGAGTCGGCACTCTCATTCCAAGATACAACGTATGCGGTGCTGCGGTCTGCGATGGTGCCGTATACCTGCTCGCCGCAGGCTTCAACCATGCTCTTCCAGTTCTTTACCGGGACTATCGCCCTTGCCATCTTTGCGGATCCGGGCCTGCATAGCGCCTTGCAGACCTTGCATGCGCCTTCCTTGCCGGCCTTTACCGCCTGCATCTTCTCCATCATCGCATCGATCGCCTTTTCTTCAAGTTCGGCCGAACTCTTCTCGCCGTCCAATACGATGGTGATGGTCCTGTTCTTTCCGCACCATGCTATGTTGCGGGGCTTTACGCTGGGATGCTGGACGATCTTGGTTATCGCTTCCTGCATCCCCTCTGCTGAAGCGAAGCTGTATGCCGCAAGTCTGTTGACCCCTTTGGGGAAAAGCTTGAATGTTGCCTCGGTCACCACGCCCAGTGTCCCTTCGGACCCTGCGAACAGCTGTGTGAGGTTGTATCCGGACATATAAGAACCGATCTTGTCGTATCCCGTCTCTATCACGGACGCATCCGGGACCACTGCCTGGATGTTAACGATGTTGTTCTTAGAGCTGCCGTACTTGTATGATCCGTACCCTACTGCGTTTGCCGCCACCCACGATCCTACGGTGGCGGATCTGTCGAAGGGATAGGAACCCAGCGAGAATCCTTCTTTGGAACACGCTTCGATCAGAGCTTTGAATGTGCATCCTGCTCCGGCCCTCACGGTCATCGAGACCGCGTCGATTTTTATTATCCCGTCCATTTTCGACAGGTCGACGAGAACTCCTCCTTTGGCTCCTTTCGTTCCGTCCGTCGCCCAGAGAGGATTGTTGCTGGATACGATCTTGGCGTTGTGTTTCCTGGCAACTGCCATCGCCTTTGAAACATCTTTTGTATCTTTCGGTATGACGCATATTCCTGCGTCCCCGCAACCGCTTGTTTTGACACTTTCGCTTCCGATCGCCGCCCTCATATCCTCAAAAATGGCCGCAATCTCTGCCGGTATGTTCTCGTTCGCTGAATTCATGAATTGCCTCCGTGCCTGAAAGCGCGGCTGTTAATTGGAGGCGTGTAGCGTTTGATATATTATAAGGGTTATGCAGGCCATCCTGACCGTTCTGTATCAGCTGCGTATGTATTGTTGGGTATAGGGTGTGAAGCGGGGGTCGGAGCGGAGTTTTTCCTTTGAGTCGCTGTCCAAAATAAAAAGATGCGTCTGGCATTTGCAGTCCGAGCAGCCGAATCCTTTTACGGCATCCGACCCTCCGCTCTGCCGCACGATCCTGCCGATCTCGCATTCCGCGAGGGTCTGTGAGGACTCATATGCCTCTATGTGACTGCACAACTTTGTCAGATGGTCTATGTGCCAGCGTATTTTCTTTTCTTTGGAGAGGTGTCTGCCTATCCTTTGGTCGAGGCCGTTCATCGCACTTCCGACATAACAGTACGAACCTTCCTTTATATCGAATATACCCAGAGCTCCTATCCTCACCTGTGTCTCCGGCATATCCAATATCAGGATGTACGTCCCTTTACGGATCATCCGCACCTTCTCTTCCCGAGTCCTCGTGCCGGACCTCGGACCTTGTCTTGATCTTTATGATGATGCTGCTGTCGTTGATCTTCGAAGGGGACAGCCTGCATATCTCTCCTATCCTGCGGCCGTATATCTCCATGTTCTCGATGTCCTCATGATGTTCGTCGTACCCTATCTTCACCCTGAGGCCGTCAAGGTGAAGGACCACCGGCGCTGGCCGGAGGCACATGTTGACCGGCTCGTACTCCTCCAGGAGACGTTTTATCTCCGCTGGGTGTATGGAAAGAGGGTCCTCGTCCAAAAGCCTCTTCCTGTCCTTCAGCACCATCTCCACGCTGTCGGCTATCTCGTCCAGCTTCGCCCTTTCCGGAGGGGTCCTCATCCTGGACGCTCTCCTTCCCACTCCCGACACCACCGCCTCGCATTTCCCTTCCATGCCGTCAGGCATCGGTCCTGCTACCAGGATGGTGGGCACCCTTATCTCGCTGAACAGATCGGTCTTTGCCTCTATGCACGCTTTAAAATTACCCAGAGAGAATATAGCCGCGTCGTACTCGTCGATTATCATCCTCTCCTCGAGATTTATCTGGGCCGTCTTCTTGCCCCTTCCCCTGGCCAGCCCCATGACGACGGTTATCGCCCCCTGTCTTCTGAGGTGTTCTGCGATATCGCATATCGGATGCGGCATGTGATGGCGCCCGAGGGTGGGGCCCACAACCGCTATCTCCGTCCCTGCGAGGGGGACGGGTCTGACAACGCCGCCTATCTCTCTGCAGAACTCGGTTATCACCTCTTTGTCCTCTTCCGGGATCGACATGGTGACGGTCATCATCTGAGAGCTTCTCGTCTTCTGGATGATGACGCCTCCCACATCCTCTACGAGCTCGATGAGTTCCTCCGTCCTGTACACTCCTCCGTCGTACATCAGGACCTCAAACATCCTTTCCGCCCTCCGCCATCTTCATGTGATATGCCATGCCCTCTTCCAGCATATGGGGCTCGAATATCTCTTCGGTCGCGACGACCGTGATCGTCTGTTCTTTGATGAAGGTGTGTCTGTTCTTGATGCCCTCTGGCATAGACCTCCATATCGCCCCGACTATCTCTTTCAGGTACTCTTCTCCGGATGCTACCGTGATCGGTCCGACATCGCCCTCGGATGCTCCCTTCACCTCCATATCGAACCTCGTCTGCTGCTCCACGCTGCCCCTTCCGAACCTCTCCCAAAGCTCTTTCAGGATGTTCGCTTCATATCTCTCGTCTGTAACGGTGATGTGGATGGTGTCGTTCTCGGTCCTTATGCTCGCAACGTCGGCGATCGTTTTGTCTGCGGGTTCTGATCTCAGCCTGACAGAGAAGATGAACAGCGGCACTTCCGGCTTAAGGACCAGCAGGGCCTTTTCCATCTGGAATGCTTTGCCTACGTCCGACATTATCTCTACGAACAGGCTCTCGTAGGATGTCCCGCCGAACCCCTCATCCGATATGACCTCTATTTCCATGAGAATGCCTCAAAGGAACCCTGAGCTGAGGAGTGCGCCGCCCACCGCCCCTATGTATTGGGAGTTCGGCGGCACTATCGGCCTCTCTCCCAGCACTTCTCCGACAGCGGTCACCAGTCCGGATATCAGGGACGTCCCTCCCACCTGGATTATCGGGTGCCGCACATCTATCTCCTGCAGCTGCTGTTCATATACCTGTTCAGCTACGGAATGGCACGCCGCCGCTGCGACATCCTCGAACGACCTCCCCTCGCTGAGTGTGGTGACCAGGTCCTGTATCCCGAACACCGAGCAGTAGGAGTTCATCTTCGCATTGCGCCAGTTACCTTTGTCAGCCAGCCTGCCCAGGTCCTCGATCTCGATCTTCAGCCTTTTTGACGTCATCTCCAGGAAGCGTCCGGATGCACCTGCGCATATCCCTCCCATGGTGAAGTTGTCCGGGACTCCGTCCCTTACCGTGATGGCCTTGTTGTCCATACCTCCGATGTCAAGTATTGTGGCCTCCCCGTGCTGCCTGTCGGCAAGCCACACAGCTCCTTTTGAGTTCACGGTCAGCTCCTCTTGGATGAGCTTAGCGTTGAAATGCCTTCCCAGCGTGTACCTTCCGTAGCCGGTGACGCCGAGGGCCTCTATCTGCTTGATCTCCACTCCCGCCTCCTTCATGGCGTTCTCGAGGACGGATGTGGCGGACTGCACGACATCCCCGGATGGGGTCCAGTCCTTTCCTATGATCTTGTTGTTCTCCATTATCAGGGCCTTCGTCGTGCTTGAGCCCGAATCTATTCCCGCTGTCAGTCCGGTCTGCCTCTCCCTTGCAAGGATGTCCTTCCTTGTCACTATTGTTACCAGGGCCTCCATCCTGGTAAGCAGCTGCGCGGCCTTGAGCCTCTCCGTGAACGAATATGTTACAACAGGCATCCTTGTGTTCTCCTGTATGAACCTTCTGAGCTCGTTCCTCACCAGCGCGGCCTCGGCGCATCTGAAACATGTTGTTATGAATACCGCATCCGCGTCGTATTTCTCGTCAGCCAGCCTGGCGGCCCTTGCTATCATCAGCTTCAGCTGGGGAGATCGTGGGTTGAAACCGAATCTTTTTACCGCGTCCTTCACATCCGCGTAGGACACGTCTGGATAGACGACCTTCGCCCCCACGGAGCTGGCTGCTTTGTCTATCTCGTGCTGGACGCTGCTGTATTCGGTGCCGCAGGACAATTGTGCGATCTTTATCATTTCAGCCCCTCCAGGAACTCCTTGATCCGGCCAACGGCCGCTTTGGCCTCCTCGTTGTCCTCCGGATACCTGAC
>JAIRUV010000066.1 GCA_031254265.1 Candidatus Methanoplasma sp. | reverse complement strand
TTTTATTCTCAAATACGAAAATCGTAGAGGCTCGACAGCTGGATGAAACGAAGTCCATGTGCCGGCCTGTGCATTACAGAAGTTCATATCTATTTTAACTCATTCCCTGTTTTTGTAAGGTTTCACTCCCTATTTTTGCAAGCATGTCTGCACTGTCCTTCTTTAGCCTCTTTTTCCTGTGTTATACGGCACCCCTCTGAGGTATGGGGCGATAGGCCGGAACAGGTAAAGGCCAAGCAGAAGCTGTCATGTTTATCTATATAAAATAACAATCACGTATCCAGTGAACCAATGAAGGATGACATTCAGATAGAAGAGGAAGCCGCCGTTAAGAATATAGTGGACATCGCCGCCGCAATAGGCCTGGGACAAGAGGACATAGACCAGTATGGAAAATATATCGCAAAGGTCCCTCTGGAGGTCCTGTCCAGATTCGACGGGAACAAGAGCGGAAAGCTGATAATGGTCACCGCAGTGACGCCCACTCCCGCAGGAGAGGGGAAGACTGTGACCACCATCGGCCTCATACAGGGACTCAGCTACATCGGCAAGAAAGTGGTGGGCGCCCTCAGAGAGCCGTCCGTGGGACCCACTTTCGGCGTGAAAGGAGGGGCGACTGGCGGAGGATATTCTCAAGTGTATCCGATGTGGGACATAGACCTTCATTTCACAGGGGACATCCATGCAGTGTCCTCTGCTCATAATCTTCTGTCAGCTATCCTGGAGAACAACCTGGTAAGGGACAACCCCCTCAGGATAGATCCCCAGAGGATAGTCCTGAAGAAGGCAATGGACATGAACTGCCGTGAGCTCAGGGACATAATCGTAGGCCTCGGAGGCGGAAGACTGTCTGGAGGCGCTACACACGAGAGCGGTTTCCTGATCACTTCGGCATCCGAGATCTCTGCGATACTGGCCCTCGCTACCAGTTATAAGGACCTCAGAGAAAGGATAGAGAAGATGGTCGTTGCGTACACATACACAGGGGAGATGGTGACGGTCAAGGACCTGGGATGTGCCGGCGCGATGATGATACTGCTGAAAGATGCGCTGAAGCCGAACCTCGTCCAGACGCTGGAAGGCCAGCCGGTGTTCGTGCACGGGTTCCCATTCGCGAACATAGCGCACGGGAACAACAGTATCCTAGCGACTAAATACGCCATGAAGCTGGGAGACTATGCCGTAACAGAAGCGGGATTCGCCGCCGATCTGGGAGGAGAGAAGTTCCTGGACATAGTATGCAGGCAGGCGGGGATATCTCCCGACTGCGTTGTGATCGTCGCATCTGTGAAAGCATTGATGACCCACGGGGGCGGCGACCTTGAGAGGCCGGAGACGCTTACGAAGGAGGCGCTGGTCAAAGGACTGTCCAACCTCGACAAGCACATAGAGAACGTGAAAGGTTATGGAATCCCGGTAGTCGTGTCGATCAACCACTTCTCCTTTGACGACCCGGAGCACATGCAGATGCTGCGCGACCATTGCAGAGAGGTAGGCGCGGAATGCGTCCAATCCGATGCTTTCATGGAAGGCGGGAAGGGTGCTGAAGAGCTTGCCAGGAAAGTTGTTGAAGTGATAGAGAAAGGAAAGAAGGATTTCAGACTGCTGTATGAAGACGGTCTGTCCCTGAAAGGAAAGATCGAGAGGATCGCTACCAAGATCTACGGCGCTGACGGCGTGACATACTCAGCCCAGGCCGAGAAGACCTTGAAGGATCTCGAAGCGAAAGGGTTCGGAGGCCTTCCGATATGCGTTGCGAAGACCCAATATTCCATTTCCGACGTGGCTGAGCTGAAAGGAGCACCGAAAGGGTGGAAGCTAAGCGTAAGGGAGGTCGCAGTGTCTGCCGGCGCAGGCTTCATTGTACCCATATGCGGCACCATGATGCTCATGCCCGGACTTTCAAAGACGCCGGCGGCGATGAAAATGGACCTTACCGACGATGGCAAGGTCAGAGGGCTGAAATAACCTCGTCGTCGCCCATACGATACCAGCGGTCGGCTTCCTCTTTATCGACAGGGACGCCGTCCCCGGTATCGTACATATTGCTCAGGAGCAGCTGGGCGCCTCTGTGTCTGTTCATCGCAGCGGAAGTGAGCCAGTCAATGGCCTTATCCGTATTCTGATCGACGCCGTACCCGGTTTTGTAAAGCTGTCCGAGTATGAACTGTGCTTCCGAATGGCCGGATTCGGCTGACATCGTGAACCATATGACAGCATAGGAAAGGTTCTTCTCGGGGCTGTCCCCGTCAAAGTGTATTAGTCCCAGTTCATACTGGGCCCTCGGATCGCCCATCGTCGCCGGCGTGTTCAGGAGGGAAGCGGCCTTCTTATGGTCCTTCTCCGCTCCGTAGCCCTTGCTGTACATCTTGCCCAAGAAATACATGGCGCCGAGGTTCCCCTTGGCTGACGCGAGCTCGAACCAGTGCTTTGCGGCAACCAGGTCCTTCCTCACCCCCTGCCCTCTTGAATAAATGAGGCCAAGATAGAATTCGGCATCAGGGGACCCTCTGATCGCAGATGCCGAAAGTATAGAGAAAGCAGACTCGTAGTTCCTTTCAGATCTGGTCTTGACAATGAACTTTGCCCACTCCAATGGCTCCATCTGACTCTCAAATGGGATGCCAGAGTCCTCCCGCATGAACCTCAATACGTATCAATAATTATAATTCTTATGATTAATCACAAAGTGGTAATCAGACGGAACACAAATGTCGGAAATTCTAACATTTGTAGCTAAGACTATATACAGTAGGATATATAGTAAGTCAAATATGCCATCCTCGGGGGTAAATCGGGCCGTTTATTCAGCAGCACGCGTGCATATGGATTGTGCATCGCCGAAATATGATATTGCCGGAGCCGCAAAGATATTGGATGAACTATCCTCTGAGGGCGATGCCGGAGCTCAGTACCTATATTCGCTTTTCCTTCTCACAGGGACCGCCGTTGCAAAGGACGAGGTGTCCGCCAAAGAACTCCTCGCGCTTTCAGCGGCATCCGGCAGTGAGGATGCGGCGCAGATGCTTGAAGAGATAAGAAGGAACGGCGGCGCTGAAGGAATGGATGAACTCATTACCCTCAAGTTCAAAGGCGAACAGAGGGACACCGGCGCATGCGAGGAACTTTTCAACATTTATGAAGAAGGCAGGCCGCCCGTCAAAAAGGACCACAGGACGGCCGTCAGATGGTACACCGTATGTGCTGAGGACGACGATGTCCATGCCCAGAGCACCATCGGGTTCATGTATCTCATGGGCAAAGGCGTGGACAAGGATAAGGAGAAAGCGCTGCACTGGCTGAAGAAAGCGGCCGAGAACGGCAGTGCAGATGCCATGTACCGCATAGGGGAGATGTATGAGACCGGCCGCTGTTATACCGATATAGATATGAAACAGGCAATAGCGTGGTATCAGCTCGCCGCCGAAGCAGGCAATGCCGACGCCCAATACGCGATTGCGGTCCTCCATGCTGTCCCAAAGACAAGGGCCTACGACCGGGTCAAAGCCGTCGCATATCTGGAGATGGCGGCTGAATCCGGGCACAGCGAGGCACAGTACCAGCTTGGGATGCTGTACGCCTACGGCAGCGGAGTCAGAAGGGACGAGGCGAAGGCCGTTAGCCTTCTGGAAGCGTCATGCGAGCAGGGATTCCAGCAGGCAATGGTGGACTACGCAAACCTGAGGCTTGAAGGGGACGTGCTGCAGCAGGATCTGGAAACTGCTGCAAGATGGTTCGGGAAAGCGGCCGCGTCCTGCAACGGATACGCCCAGCACGCACTCGCATGCATGTACAGCAACGGGAATTACTTTGAAAGGGACGACACAATGGCCGCAAAGTACTTCACCGATGCGGCGGAGATGGGAGAGGTCAATTCCCAATACTGTCTGGGCTGTTCCTACTATGAGGGAAGAGGCGTGGAGAAAAGCGAGAAAATGGCGGCATCATGGTTCAGGCAGGCATCTGACCAGGGACACCCCGGCGCAAAGGCATTCTTGGGAATGCTTTATGCAACAGGCGCAGGAGTTGAACAGGATGCCGAAGAAGGATTGAGACTTCTCCGTGAGTCAGCAGATTCAGGATACTCAGACGGACAATACTACCTCGGAAAACTGTTCATGGACGGCAAATATGTGAACAGGAACATACCGCGTGCGAAAAGATACCTGTCGATGGCGGCAAAACAGGGAGACCCAGACGCAAAAGCGCTCCTTGACAGGATAAGGACGGAAAGGATACGCTGAGAGAAGAGGAAGGTACATGGCAGAGAAAAAGATGATCCATGATGCGGAGGCTGGAAACCCCTATGCGAGACTGGGTCTTGCTTACATGTACCACCACGGGAAGAACGTGGATCCGTGTCCGGAGAAGGCAATAAAATGGTACATAAGATCTGCGGAATTAGGGTGTTCAAGGGCGAAATGGGAACTGGCAAAGATATACAGGGACGGAACCATAGCGGAAAAAGACAATAAAAAGTTCACGACCTATCTGAAGGCGGCGGCCGAATCCGGAATCCCCGAGGCAAAGGCCGAACTGGGTCTCGAATACTTATCCGGAACCAATTTGGAAAAGGACGCGGTACTTGCCTTCAGATGGATGCATTCAGCAGCAGTTCAGGGGAATCCTGCGGCGCAGTTCATGACCGGTTATATGTACGGCAAAGGCATCGGCACAGATCAGAACATACCAAAAATGGAGCAATGGTATACAAAAGCCCGCCTGAAGGGAGGCGGAGAACTGTTCTACAGGATAGGCAGGAACTTAGAGTACGGTCTGTCCAACGTAGAGGTGGACCTCCTCGAGGCAAGCATGTGGTATAAAACGGGGGCAGACAAAGGACATGAGCTGTGCATCGTCAGCTGGCAGTCAGTGTTTTCTGCGCTTGATGGAGGTAGACATGACACCATTGAAGAGAGGGAACATAAGCTTGTCAAAACGGATGTGGTCAAAGAGAAGCTTGCAAGAGAACAGGCGCTCACGGCCGCGGACAGGTTCCTCGAGGCAGGGGATGAGGAAAGTGCCTTCAACAACTACATGTTGGCGGCTGACCTCGGGGAACCGACCGCGATGTTCACTCTGGCACTGATGTATCATGTCGGAGTGTATGTGAAAAGGAATGACAACACGGCCCTTGAACTGATGATGAAAGCATCCCTTGCAGGTTCTGAAGATGCCCAGTTCACAATGGGTACACTGTATGAAGAGGGGAGGGTCCTGAAAGAAAGTCACGAGGAAGCCATCAAATATTACACAATGGCGGCTGCGAACGGTTATCTGGCAGCCTACTACAGACTCAGTCTGTACATGGGGCATCCCGAGATACACGTCAGGAACTCGGCTGTAGCGGTGAGATGGTAATATGGGATTCAAAGAGGTCCTCGACGCCGCATCAGGCGGAGACCCCCACGCACAGAATGCCATGGGGTATATGTATTTCGAAGGCAGCGGGGTGCAGAAGGATCTGGAAAAGGCGTTCATCTGGTTCAGGCTGTCCGCTAGGCAGGGGGATCCGGAAGGACGATGCAACATGGGATACATGCTTACCCATGGGTACGGCGCCAACCAAGACGTAGAGAAAGCGTTCAGGCTGTACAAGTGCTCGGCCGAACAAGGGTATGTGAGGGCACAGTTCAACCTAGCGCACATGTACTCCGAGGGCCTCGGCACAGAGCAGGACTGGAACGAGGCCTTGAAATGGTATACGAAAGCGGCAGAGAACGGCAATCTCGCGGCGCACTACAGGATAGGTGTGATGAAAGAAGAGGGCAGAGGGATACCGACAGACGAGAAAGAGGCCGCTGATATATACTCAGAGTGCGCAGAGGTAGGGCACCCCAAGGCAAGGTTCAGGCTGGGCATGATGACGTTCGAAGGAAGAGGCGTCCGGAAGGACCCGGACAAGGCGGCAAAGATACTGGCAAAAGCAGCGGAGGAAGGAAGTCCGGATGCGATGCTTCAGCTTGGGAAGATGTCGCTGAGTGGCGACGGCATGGTGAAAAGCGAGAACAATGCGGCCAAATGGCTCAGGAAGGCGGCTGCCAGAGGCAATGAAGAGGCGGCGGAGATCCTGAGAGATCTGTCGGATAAGAATTAAAGTGTTTATGTATACATGTACAGTTTTGATAAAAGCACAAAAAGTGTACATATATACATAAACAATTTTGCTTAAAACACAAAAAGTGTACATGTATACATATACACTTATTTTCAATACAAATTGGTCTGGCAGACTTTTTGCGCTTGGGCGAGATATGAATGGCGGCGACCAGTTCTCAAATCAGTAATACAATGAACAAAAAAATACATTGATGCCGCAAAGTGGTTATATTTGAATTCTTTAGTGTACTCTGCCCAGAGGGATCACAATGAAGATGAACGCCTACCAGGCCAAAAAGATAATGAACACACTTTCGACGATAAAGGACAAGAGCCCGTTCTACGGAGAGAAATTCAAGGACATCGACCTTTCCAAGATAAGGACGCAGGAAGACTTCGAGAAACTTCCGTTCACAGACAAAGAGGAACTCCGCGGCGCATACCCTCTGGGACTCAGAGCCGTTCCCGAGAAGGACATAGTAAGGATACATTCCTCATCAGGAACTACCGGCATCCCGGTCATAATACCATACACAAAAAAGGATGTGGAGGACTGGGGGGCGATGTTCGAACGCTGCTACAGGATGGCCGGACTGAACGCAGAGGATGTCGTTCAGATAACGCCTGGATATGGACTGTGGACCGCCGGCATAGGGTTCCAGTACGGCGCGGAGAAACTCGGAGCGATGGTGATCCCCATGGGCCCGGGGAACACGGACAAACAGATCAAGATGATGACGGACCTTCGCAGCACGGCATTGTGCGCAACGTCCTCATACGCCCTGCTGTTGTCCGAAGAGATAAAGAAGCGCGGAATAAAGGATAAGGTCTGTCTCAGGAAGGGGATAATAGGTTCCGAGCGCTGGGGAGACAAGATGAGGGAGAGGATCGCGGACGATCTCGGCGTCGAGTTGTATGACATATACGGCCTGACGGAGATATACGGGCCGGGCATAGGCATAAGCTGCAGCTATGAGAACGGGATACACATGTGGGATGATTATCTCTATTTCGAGATAATAGACCCAAAGACTGGAGAGGTGCTCCCGGATGGCCGGGAGGGAGAGCTGGTGATCACCACCCTCCGCAAAGAAGGAGCGCCGCTGATAAGATACAGAACCCATGACCTTACCAGGATAATTACCGGCAAATGTCCGTGCGGATCAAGATACCCAAGGATCGATATAATAACCGGAAGGACCGACGACATGGTCAAGGTAAAGGGAACGAACATATTCCCTGCGCAGTTCGATGGGGTGCTGAGCGGAATGGCAGGCGTCGAAAGCGAGTATCAGGTCATGATAGACCATCCAGACGGAAAGGACATGGTCACAGTGTTCTTCGAGACGAAAGTTTCCGAGAACGAAAGGCCGGCGCTTGAGAAAGAGGCCGCAAAACGGCTGAAGGATACGGTAGGGATCACAGTTGTGCCGAAAGCGGTCAACATGGGGGATCTTCCGAGAAGCGAGAAGAAGACCAGCCGCATATTCGACAACAGGTACTGACCCGCGTGTAGCGCGGCCGTCAGGTCATGCTTTCTTCCGCAGAAGGTATGGCCTGCCGGAACGGTCAGCCCTTTGTGAACCTTCCAGGAGAACCAAGCTCGAACTTCCCTCCGGCGGCCAGCTCGAAATGCAGCTTCGTTATTCCGAGATCGACCATGTTCAGTTTGCCCGAAGGTATATGTGCAGTGACCAGGCCGTCCGCATACTGGAATCTGGTCTTCTGACTGTTCATAGCGGTAGGTGCGAACTGTACTGATTTGACACCGGCCCTCACCCAATCCGGGACATCGGTGTTCCCTTCCAGGAACTCAGATATGCTCTTTGTCTTGCGGTACGGAGCATCGGGGATCGAAGAGGTCCCGCTTATCTCTTCTGCGCTGTATCCTATAGATATAACGCACACGACGGTCTCATCGTCCTTTGTGTTCAGCGATCCGCTTCGCTTATTGAAACCGGCCACCCAGCACGTTCCAAGTCCGAGTGCGGTTGCCTCGAGCACCATCTGCTCCCCGTAGTAACCGCATTTCTCTCTCAGATGGGGATCGTCCGTTCTTCCTTTGACAACTATCGCGGAACGGACATTCTTGAACATGACCGTCAATACCGTTCTGAAAGATTCAAACTCCTCTGCGAATTCCATAGTCAGGCCGGAGGCCTCGTTCAGAGATGATATGGATCCTCTGAGAGCATTGACCTTATCGCTTTCTATAGGCTTGTCTGTATATTTCCTCACAGACCTTCTCTTCCAGACTGCATCATACACATCATTTCTATTCATATTATTCACCGTTCATCTCTTGCTTCCGCCCATCATCACAAGGTATGCGAGCAGCGCTTCAAGCTGTATCCTCTCGTTGCTCCCTTCCACGATCCTGAACTCGATCTCTCCGGTCTTGTCCATCAGCCTTACTTTCTCGGAATCGGTTATGCTGAGGTCAAAGAAAGAGGAATGTATCTGGCGTATGATGTCCTGCCCCGAAAGGCCGTACATTATCATGATCTCGTCAAGCATGTCCCTGGCACCTATGAAATTCCCTCCGAGCGCCGTCTCCAGCATCTTCCTTACCTCTTCCGGCTTGGCAAGGCCGGTGGTCTGATAGATCACTTCCAGCGTTATCTGCTTCCCCAGAGATGCGGCGACCTGCAGGGAGTTGACTGCACGCCTCATGTCCCCTCTTGCAACGTGGACAAGACCTTCCAAAGCGTCGCTGTCTATCTTCACACCTTCTTTGTCGACTATTTTCCTGAGGTAGTTCTCGACATCCTCTTTTGTAAGGGGGCTGAACCTGAACACCGCGCATCTCGACTGTATTGGATCTATGATCTTAGAAGAATAGTTGCATGAAAGGATGAAGCGGCATATCTTGGAGTATTTCTCCATGGTACGCCTCAGAGCGGCCTGGGCATCCGTCGTGAGTGCGTCGGCCTCGTCCATGAATATTATCTTGAACTCCGCTTTTCCGAGGGGGGCGGTCCTGGCGAATTCTTTGATCTTCCCTCTGACAACATCAATCCCTCTCTCGTCGGATGCGTTCAGCTCTATGAAGTTCCCTCTCCATTCCTCGCCGAACATCCCTCTCGCCAAAGCGAGGGCGCAGGTCGTCTTTCCGGTGCCGGCGGGGCCGGTTAGCAGAAGGTGTGGCATATTACATGACGATACGTAAGCTTTCAGCCTCTCGGTGATATGTTTTTGACCTACGACCTCGTCAAGATCCTTTGGCCTGTACTTCTCGGTCCAAATCTCATTCATGGGAAACGGTTCTTTATTGCGTATGTAAATGATAACGTTTTCCGCCTGCGGCAGACTGGGGATGATGCTGACATCTGTGGACCCGGCGAAAAGTCAGCTTCGGCACATTCCACTTTTGCGGGCGGGGCCGCTTATACAGATGACATTGTTCTGCAACCGCCCCTTCCTTTAGCTGTTCATATGAACAACTTTTATGTCAAAATTCCACAAGTGCAACAATGAAACATCCATAACTGCAACAATAAAATCTCCA
>JAIRUV010000058.1 GCA_031254265.1 Candidatus Methanoplasma sp. | reverse complement strand
ATGGAGATGCCGTGGTCCAGCGGCACGATCACCGCGTTCCCGGTCTCTCTGTCTATTATCCTTTCCATGCGGATGTTCTTTCCGAACATTTTCATCACCGTGACACGTGCTAACACGGGACATACTTATATAGTTATTCCTGAACAAGAAGGGCTGCTAAAAATGCATGCAGCTGGGTTCTCTTCAGAGATCCAGACTGTTCTCATCCAGAAGGAACTGTCTGATTCCGATAGTGACCACTCCGTTCTCGTCTCTTTTCAGGTGTACATCATCGCCCACTATCATGATCTTCTTGAACGAATCCCTCACTGAGAGGAACGGTCTGAGCTCCTGTTCCTCCTTCTCCCTTTCTGGCATCCTGTAGGCGGATTGGATGTAATATCTCTGACTTCCTTTGTTTGCTACGAAATCGATCTCCAGCTGTTTATATTCAGTAATGCTTGCCTTCGTACTTCTGTTCTCAACGATGCCCACATCTATGGAGAAACCTCTGGATCTGAGTTCGGTGTAAATGATATTCTCCATGATGTGGGTTTCCTCCTGTTGTCTGAAATTGAGTCTGGCATTACGAAGGCCTACATCTGCGGCATAATATTTTGACGGAGTATCGAAATACTTCTTTCCTCTGATGTCATATCTTTTAGACCTTTCAAATAGGAATGACTCTTCCAGGAGGTCCAGATACCTGCACACGGTCTCATCATCAATCCTGGAGTGCTTGGCGGTCCTCAGAGCGTTAGAGATCCTCGTAGGATTCGTCAAGGACCCCACAGATGAACAAAGGAAATCTACGATAAGGTCCAACTCATTCTCCAATCTGATGTCGTTTCTTTCCTTGATATCCTTTAGATATACTTCCTTCAGAATGTTCTGCAGATATGCGGTCTTCTGTTCCTCGTCGGCTCGGGTAAGCAATTCAGGCATGCCCCCGAATGTCCGGTACAGTCTCCACGCCTCTTCTTCTTTGCCCGGATATGCCGTGGCAAATTCAGAAAACGACAGAGGATACACTCTGATCTCATCCCCTCTTCCTCTGAACTCTGTGAGTATGTCCTTTGACAGCATCTTGGAATTGCTGCCTGTGACGTAAATATCTATATTCGGGATCTGGCGGAGTCCGTTCATGACATCTTCGAACCCTTTTACGAACTGGATCTCATCCAACAAGACATAGCATTTATCGCCTTTGACGGACCCGACGATATTTTCATATAATGCCATAGGCTCCCTGAGCGGTTTGTTGCGGATGTCATCCAGTGCAATCGCTATTATCTCATGGGGTCTGACGCCCTCTGAGATCAGGTGATCCCTGAAGAGTTTGAACAAAAGGTACGATTTACCGCACCTTCTGATCCCAGTGACCACCTTTATAGAACCGTTCCACTTTCTCTTTATGAGTCTGTTCAGGTACCTGTCCCTTTTGATCTCCATGAAACGCCACACCCGCCTAATCGGAAAATACTGCATATTGCATTTTTTTTCGGTTATTAAAACATATGGTTAAATATGGTCGAACAGGGACATCCCGGCGATGACCGCAGAGAACTCTGAAATATTACCAATACCTACTATGTCGGATAAACGAATGTGATACTATGATCTAGATGCTGTTCCTGATACTGTTTCCCGTCCTGGCAGCGGTCGTCCTTCTTCTTACCAGGAACGAGAAGGCAAGAAGTATCATAGTGATGGCATCGGCGGCGACCGTCGCGATCGCATCCATACTGCTGGCGGCTACTTATTACGGTCAGGGACTGGTCCTGTTCGATGTCGGCATCCAATCCATCACTCCTCTGATGTTCGCAGCGGAGATGGTGCTGGCGGCGGTGCTGTTCTATCTTGGGATAAGATACAAAAAATATCCAGCTTCGATCCTGGCTGTGATACAGGCGGCCCTTGTGGCATGGTTCGAATACGGCATCGGGCATGACATACATGCCACCAACGACCTTTACATAGACGGCCTCTCGTCAATAATGGTGCTCATCATAGGCGTGATCGGGAGCCTGATAGTCGTGTATGCGATAGGATACATGAGGAACAGCAGACACCACAACCCGGAGGAAAAGGACAGAGGGCCCTGGTTCTTCTTCCTCATGTTCGTATTCATGTCGGCGATGTTCGGCATTGTCCTTTCAAACAATCTCGTATGGCTGCTGTTCTTCTGGGAGATAACGACCATATGTTCGTTCCTTTTGATCGGCTACACAAAGACTGAGAAAGCAATAAACAACTCCTTCCGCGCTTTGACCATGAATCTCCTGGGAGGGATCGGGTTCGCTGTTGCTGTGATAGTGATAGGCTACGACCTAGGCATCGTGGAGATGGACAGGCTCCTTGAGATGGGAGCGGCGGGAGCGGCGGTGATGCTTCCGGTGGGGCTGCTGGCGTTCGCGGGGATCGTGAAGTCCGCGCAGATGCCGTTCCAAAGCTGGCTCCTCGGCGCCATGGTGGCCCCCACTCCCGTATCGGCGTTGCTGCACTCGTCCACCATGGTCAAGGCGGGAGTATTCATAGTGATCAAGATGTCGCCCCTCCTCGGAATGAACTCCGCAGGGGTCATGGTAATGCTCGTTGGAGGCATAACGTTCCTTCTGGCATCGATGGCCGCCGTCTCCCAAAGCAACGCGAAACGCGTGCTCGCATACTCAACTGTTGCCAATCTGGGTCTGATAGTGGCATGCGCAGGGGTCGGCACAGACGAAGCGGTATGGGCGGCGATAATGCTGATGATATTCCACGCCGCGACGAAATCACTGCTCTTCCAGTGCGTCGGTACGGCGCAGCACAACATCGGCAGCGGGGACATCGAAGATATGGACGGGATGTTCTCGAAGATGCCGAGGCTGGCCGGACTGATGATAATCGGCCTGGTCGGGATGTTCCTGGCACCCTTTGGTATGCTCATTTCGAAGTGGGCGGCAATGGCATCCTTCGTAGATGCAGAGAACATAATACTGATAACATGCGTCTGTTTCGGCAGCGCTGTCACAGTGTTCTATTGGGGCAAATGGCTGGGCAAGATGGTCGCGGTCGTGGCAGGAAGGGAGAACATAGAAAAGGGGGTGGAGAGGCACGAGTGGTTCTCGACAGGAACATTGGCATGCCTGGCGGTCGCACTCTGCGTGCTGTTCCCAGTTGTATCAGATCATGTTATTGTTCCCACTGTCCAAACAATGTTCGGGACTGTGTCCGTGGCGGTCTCATCCTCCAACCTGTACATCATGAGCGCGATGATGGTCCTGATGTTGCTGCTCCCGCTGCTCTTCTTCAGAAAGAATAAGAAAGAGACAAAGCACATCTACATGTGCGGGGTGAACACCGGCAACAACCTCTCCTTCACAGGTTCAATGGGCAGAGAGGTCAGCGTTTCCATAAGGAACCGGTATATGCAGGACTGGTTCGGAGAGAAGAGGGTGGGCGGCATAGGGATGTACGTCACCGCCGGTATGATCGTCATGATCATTGCGTATTCAGTGTACATATGGGCGGGAGGTGCCGTCTGATGGAATTGTTCCAGATCATATCGCCGGTGTGCTACGTGGTGTTGGCTCCTTTGCTGGGGATACTCCTTGCTGGGTCGGACAGGGTGATCACCGCAAGGATGCAGAGGAGGAAAGGCCCCCCGGTCCTGCAGCCTTATTATGACGTAAGGAAGCTGATGAGCAAAGAGAGGTCCACCGTCAACGGCGTTCAGGAATTCTACGTACTGTGCTCGCTGATATTCATGGTGGTAACGGGCATCATGTTCTTCGCGGGAGGGAATCTGCTGCTGGTGGTGTTCACTCTGACCCTGTCCGCGGTCCTGCTGCTGGTGGCCGCCTTCTCTTCCAATTCCCCCTACGCCCACATCGGCGCTGAAAGGGAACTGTACCTGATAATGGCCTATGAGCCCATGGTGCTGTTCACCGCCATAGGCCTCTATGTGTTCAGCGGAAGCTTCGATGTGTATGATATCGCAACGGGGGGCACCATGCCGATCCTATACCTGCTGGGTATCTTCGCAGGTCTGGTATTCATACTGACCATGAAACTTAGGAAATCACCTTTTGACCTGGGCTCATCCCACCATGCCCATCAGGAGCTGGTGAAAGGTACGACCACCGAATTCTCAGGGAGGACGCTGGCGATGGTGGAGGTCATGCACTGGTACGAGAACATCTTTCTGCTGGGGCTCGTCGCGCTGTTCTTCTTCGACGGCACGTTGCTGGGATACGCGCTGGGAACGGCACTGTGCATACTGGTATATGTGTTCGAAGTGTTAATCGATAACAGCTTCGCAAGGATGAAATGGCAGACCGCGCTCAAAAGTGCGTGGCTGGTCGCGCTGGTATTAGGGGTAGGGAACATAGCAGTGCTTTTTGCATTTGGAGGCTGAAGGATGTCATTCACTACAAGATCGCCGTGGCTCATACATTACGACGGGTCCAGCTGCAACGGCTGCGATATAGAGGTCCTTGCATGCCTGACCCCGATGTACGACATTGAGAGGTTCGGCATCATACACACAGGTAACCCGAAACATGCCGACATCTTCCTTGTCACAGGTTCTGTAAATGAACAGAACGCTCCGGTGATAAAACAGATCTACGGGGAGATGCTGGAACCGAAGGTCGTCATAGCGGTTGGAATATGCGCCGCATCGGGCGGAGTGTTCAGAAGGTGCTACAACGTGATGGGAGGGATAGATAAAGTGATCCCGGTGGATGTGTACGTCCCGGGATGCGCCGCCAGGCCTGAAGCGATAATCGACGGAGTGGTGAAGGGGCTGGAGATCCTTGAAAGGAAAAGAGAGGATGTCGAAAGGTCGAGAAAGGAGGGACCAAAATGATCCAATGCTACATGACCCAGAACTTCGAGGAGATCGGACTGGGAGAACTGACGGAAAGGGTAAAAACGCTCAAGTCTGAAAGGTACAGGCTCGGACAGATATGCGCAACGAACGTCGAAGGCGGAGTAGAGCTGCTGTATTCCTTCGATAAGGACCACGAACTCCTCAACATAAGGGTCAATGTTCCGGACGGGGAAGAGGTGCCGAGCATCACAGGGATATACTGGCCCGCATTCGTCTATGAGAACGAGTCCCACGACCTTTTCGGAGTGAGATTCAAGGATAGCGAACTGGACTACGGCGGAAGGTTCTTCAAACTGTCCAGGCCGACGCCGTGGCGCGCGGGTAAGGAAGGAGGGGAGTGAATGGGAAAAACTACGGTCATCCCATTCGGACCCCAGCATCCGGTCCTCCCTGAACCGATACATCTGGATCTTGTGATAGAGGACGAGAAGGTCATAGAGGCGATACCCTCCATCGGGTTCATACACAGGGGCCTGGAGAAGCTTGTGGAGGTCAGAGAATATACTGAGATGTCGTACGTGGCGGAAAGGATATGCGGCATATGCAGCTTCGGCCACGGGCTGGGGTACGTCACGGCGGTGGAGGGGCTGATGAAAATCGAGGTCCCGGAAAGGGCGGATTACCTCAGGACCATGTGGCATGAGATGTCCAGGATACACAGCCATATGCTTTGGCTCGGCCTTACGGCGGACTCCTTCGGATTCGAAAGCCTGTTCATGCACTGCTGGAGGGTCAGGGAGAGGATGCTGAATCTTTTCGAGATGACCACAGGCGGAAGGGTGATCCACTCGGCATGCAAGGTGGGCGGCGTGAGAAGGGACGTCAGCAAAGAGATGCTGGAAAAGATAGTGTCCGAGATAAGGAAGATGAGAGAGGAGGCGAAGGAACTCACAGATGTGTTCCTTAAGGACGCTTCCGTAAAGAACCGGCTCTGCGGAGTGGGGGTGCTGTCCAAAGAGGATGCGGAAGAACTGTGTGCCGTGGGCCCCGTTGCACGTGCGTCCGGCATATATCAGGACCTCAGGCTCAACGGCATGTGCAAGTACGGGGAACTGGGGTTCGAGCCAGTCATTGAGCACGGAGGGGACTGCTATGCAAGATGCAAGGTAAGGATACGCGAACTGTACGGATCCTTCGACATAGTG
>JAIRUV010000076.1 GCA_031254265.1 Candidatus Methanoplasma sp. | reverse complement strand
CGTGAAAGAGGAATTGGTGGGACAGAAGGTCGTCATGTTCGGAGGAGGCAACAGCGCAATAGAGATGGCGCTCATCGCCGACTCAGTCACAGATACGACCATTGTGCACAGAAGACCGGAGTTCAGAGCGGATGAGGCAAATGTCAATGCGCTCAAATACAGCCATGTCAAACCAATAATGAGCGCAGGGGTCGTATCGTTCAACGGGGAAAACTTCCTAAAAAGCATCACCTTGGAGCAGGAGGGGAAAAGATTCGATGTCCCCGCAGACCTGGCCGTGATAAACATCGGGCTGAACTCGGATCTTACCGATCTTAAGAGATGGAACATAGAACTCACCTCCGAAGGGTTGGTGAAGGTGGATTTCGATATGAGGACCAACCGCAACGGCATATTCGCATGCGGAGATGTTGTGGATTATCCGGGAAAATACAAGCAGATCATTACTGCCTGCGGAGAAGCGGCCACTGCTATCTCAAGTTCTTATAAGTTCGTCAAAAAGCCATATTGGGCTTAAAATTGTTTGTTTCAGCGGGTTGCCCGCTGACGAGGTTTCGATGACTGTTCCCGTTCATTCCACAATAGCGGCTGACGGGCACTCGTCGATACATGCTCCGCAGTCAACGCATTTGTCCTGGATGATGACTGCGACATCGTCAACGGTTATTGCGTCCTGAGGACATACATCCACACATGCTCCGCATGCTACACATTCTGCTTCAATCACTTTTACCATGGGTTTACACCTGTGGACCCCCAATAATCTATGTAAGTATTTTAAGATTTGCCGTGATGCTGTGATGCACTGGCACCTCTGCACGGCAACCTTGGCAGCACATCTCTCCATCTGATTTATAATGATACCTGCATACACTTGCCATGGATGTGCTGAGCGGCCATGTGCTGACCGAGGACGGCATTATCGAGGGATACGTTTGTATCGAGGGAGGGACCGTGACCTCCGTCGAGGACGGGAGACCTACCGCAGCACCTCTCGCGACCGGCCTTATCGTGCCTCCCTTGGTCAACTCCCACACCCACTGCGCCGACGGAGGGCTGAAGATACCTCCGGGGATGACATTCATGGATCTGGTCGCTCCGCCCGACGGGCTTAAGCATGTTCATCTGAGAGGGCTCAGCGATCAGGCTCTCGAGAGCGACATCAGAAGGTACGCTTATGCCTCCTGGAGGAACGGGGCAGGAACATTCATCGATTTCAGAGAGGGCGGTGAAAAAGGGTGCAGGATGCTCAGGAACGCCGCCCCCGCGTCAACGATACTTGGCAGGCCCGTGAGTGAAGGATACGACCGGGACGAGATCTCCCGGATATTGGACACGGCGGACGGCATAGGGATCTCCAGCATATCCGACATGGACCACGGGTACATAGAAAGGGTGGCGGACCAGGTGCGGGAAGAGAGGAAGATATTCGCCATCCATGCCAGCGAGAGGGTGAGGGAGGACATCGACCTCATACTGTCATTGGACCCTGCATTCATAGTGCATATGACGGAAGCGACGGACTCCGACCTGCTCAAGTGCGCCGAGTCGGAAGTTCCAGTCGTGGTGTGTGCCCGGTCCAACCTGTACTTTTCAAAGACGCCACCCATAAAAAGGATGCTTGACTGCGGCGTCGATATTGCGATCGGGACCGACAATGCGATGTTCGGCGGTCCGGACATGCGCCTCGAGGCCTCTGCTTTCAGGGGCGTTCTGCTTTCTCAAGGAGGTTCCGCCGATGATATCGTGGGCCCTTTGTTCAGGAACGGAAGAAAAATATTATATCCACACAACAAAATCTGTGTGGCGGCGGGAATGAAGGCGGATCTGTCAGTGTTTCCATGTTCCGGAGAATTCCGGATCGAGGAGATGCTGCAGAGCAGCGGCCCCGTTTTCAGATATGAACCGGGAAAGGAGGAATGAGTTGGGCTTCAAAAAAATACTCGTACCGACGGATGGCAGCGAATTCACCAAATATGCAGTGGACAAGGCCATCGAGCTGGCGGAACTGTCCGGAGGGAAGGTCACCGCGCTGTTCGTTCTTGATAAAACAATCTACACGAGCTCGCCTATGGATACCGCACTTGTCAACGTGTACGACACCCTTGAGAAGGAAGGCAGACGCGCAACCGGGTATGTGGTGGAGAGAGCGAGGGAAGCGGGCGTGGAAGTGGAAGAGAAATTCCTTGAAGGCACGCCTGCAAAGGTCATACTCCAGGAAGCGGAGGAGGGAGAGTACGACGTGATCGTGATGGGCTCCTTGGGAAGGGCCGGGATATCCAAACTTCTGATGGGGAGTGTTGCGGAGAAGATCGTGCAGAACTCGAAATGTCCCGTTATGGTTGCAAAATCACCGGCCGTTTCGAAGGAATAACTGCGTGTTTCAATCAATGGACTTAATTACCTAAATGGGGTTACACGGCGTAAATACCACGGAAATCGCTTCGTGCTTTTCTATGGTGAGATCTTCAGAGGTCGGTTCAGGATGAAAACAGTGGCAGAAATTATGACTACGGCCCCAATCGTAGTGGAAGTACCAGGAAGCCGCAGCGATGCTATCAACATTATGGTCAGGAAAAAGTTGACCGGACTTCCTGTCGTTCGTGCTTCGGACGGTAAACTTATGGGTATCGTCTCCAGAAGGGACATATTCAGGAAGTTCGACGAGGATCAGCTGTCACTGATAATGAAAAAGGACTGCATCACCGTTACTCCGGAGGACAGTGTCATCGACGCGGCGAAGATATTCGCCAGCAGGAGGATACACAGACTTCCAGTGATAGCGAACGGAGGGCTTGTCGGAATAGTGACTCCGACAGACATTCTGAAGGAGATCGCCGGGATGAAGACCACTATGACCGCTGAGGACGTCATCAGAACGACTTGCGTGACCGCATACGAGGGCGAACCTCTCGCATATACAGTGGCGGCAATGAGGATAAGCGATGTATCGGCGGTGCCGGTCCTTGACAAGAAAGGTAAGCTTGTCGGGATACTGACGGACCGCGACCTGTTCAGCGACCAGACGGCTGACGCGGAAGCGATGCAGCGTCTGGGGATCGAGGATTCCGAGCTTGCTGGGTACAGGAACGTCCTCCCGCTGTTCTATGCGGCGACGGACAAATACATACCGGACTCCACCACCGTCCGGGATTATATGGTGAAGGACCCTCAAACAGTTTTCAAAAAGACGCCTCTGAACGATGTCGCCCTCGTCATGATACAGAATGACTTCGGGCAGCTTCCTGTGCACGGCACTAAAGATGAGATCGTGGGCATGGTCTATGACGTGGATGTCCTATGCGCGTTAACAGGTAATAACAATGTCTAACGAGGTCAACAGCAACGATCTCATGGCCATCTGCAGACGCAGGGGGTTCTTGTGGCCCTCCTTCGAGCTGTACGGCGGAGTGGCGGGAATGTTCGACTACGGACCTCTAGGCTCCAACATGAGGAACAACATAGTTGAGGTCTGGAGGGACATATACAGAGGAAGGGAAGGGTTCATCGAGATAGACTCGGAGACTGTGAATCCGAGAGAGGTGTTCAAGGCCTCCGGACACGTGGATGAATTTGCGGACCTCATAACATACTGCGGAGGGTGCGATTCCCCCTTCAGGGCGGACCACCTTGTCAAACCGTTCTTCGACAACCCGGATGTGCTTTCCCCAAAGGAATTGGACAAAGCATTCGTGGAACATGACGTGAAATGTCCGGAATGCGGCGGCATATTGGGCCCTGTGGAAGAATTCAACCTTATGTTCAAGACCACCATCGGACCGGGCTCATCGAGGGTAGGGTATCTCAGGCCGGAGACCGCACAGGGGATATTCGTCAATTACCTGAACCTTTACAGATACAACAGGGAGAAACTCCCCCTAGGCGTGATACAGACAGGCAGAGGCTACAGGAACGAGATCGCACCCAGGCAGGGGATGATAAGGATGAGGGAGTTCAACATGATGGAGGTCGAGCTCTTCGTCGATCCTGAGGATAAAGGGTGGAGCAGGTTCCCCGATATCGAGAACGATATGATAACGCTTGTACCCAACACAGGCACCGAGTCCGTGACCATGACAGTTGGGGAGGCTGTTGACAGGAAAATAATAGCGAACAAGGTGCTGGCATATTTCGTGTACACCACGCAGCAGCTGCTGGTCAGGCTCGGGGTCGACCCGAAGAGGCTGAGGTTCAGGCAGCACCTGCGGGACGAGATGGCGCATTACGCCATGGACTGCTGGGACGCAGAGGTCCTACTTTCATATGGGTGGATAGAGGTCACAGGCATAGCCGACAGAGGCTGCTGGGACCTGTCGAGGCATGCGGAATTCTCTGGTGTCGAGCTTACACATTTCAAAAAATTCGATGAACCCAAAGAGATGGAGGTCGACAGGGTCAAAGCTAAACATAAGGCCCTGGGTCCGAAGTTCAAGGACAAGGCGAAAGCGATAGCCGAGGTCATGGAGGCAAAGACCCCCTCCGACGTCACAGACGGAAAGCTCATCATGGACATCGACGGCGAACAGATAACACTGGGCAATGATTATTTTGAGATAGTCAGGGTCTTGGAGAAGGTCTCCGGGGAAAGGGTCGTCCCTCATGTGATCGAACCGTCCTACGGATTGGACAGGATCTTCTACTCGGTGCTTGAACACGCATTCGCATACGACAAAAAAGAAAACTACACCGTACTGAGGTTAGCGCCTGAAGTGGCTCCCATCAAAGCGGGTGTGTTCCCCCTCATGGAGAAGGACGGCCTGGATGCCCTTGCCATGGATATCTATGCAAAGATCCATTCTCCGTCCGTGGAGGCATATTACGACGGCTCCGGGACCATCGGAAAAAGATATGCCAGGATGGACGAGATCGGCACCCCGTGGTGCATAACCGTGGACTATGAGTCCCTCGAAGGACCCGACAAAGGCACCGTCACGATAAGAGAACGGGACACCACATGTCAGAAAAGGGTACCGGCGGATTCTGTGCCGGACATCCTGAGATCGATGCTCTGCGGAAAGCTGTCGTTCGGGGACCTCTGAACGCTCCTATTTAATACCTTTCAGAAAATGCGGCCGGCAGCACCGCC
>JAIRUV010000108.1 GCA_031254265.1 Candidatus Methanoplasma sp. | reverse complement strand
TGTATTATCTGTCCGTGCAATGTCCGTGCAATGTCCGTGCAATGCCGAAAATAGAGAACCGCGAAGAGGATTAGTACCAAAAAGAGCCGCTATCATAGATTTGTCGGCGAATATCGAGGTAAAAGACATCACGAAATATGCCCTCTATACCTGCAGTGCCCGTGTACATCTAAGCTCGATTTATTACAGAGCGGAATAGCAAAAATCCGCAAATATTTTTTAATGACTATAGATATACTTTTCTGGGTAATAGATGGAGGAAGCGGCACTTCTTTTGAACATGGCACTCTTGCTAATAGTCGCAGGAGCATGTTCAGTGATTTCCAAGAAACTGAAACTGCCCCCCATCGTAGGTTATCTTGCGGCAGGCATACTCCTCGGAGGAATAATCCTTGAAGATTTTTGGATCGGCGGGGCCGAGGATACAGAGGCAATTGTAGGGATCCTCGCGTCGATAGGACTGGTCCTGCTGATGTTCTGCATAGGCATGGAACTCAACCTGAAGAGACTGAAGAAGACCGGGATGTTCGCAGTCCTCGTGGCAGTGATACAGGTACCGTTCATGTTACTCGGAGGGTACCTTTTCGGGATGATGATGGGATGGGATGCGGTCGTGTCGATCCTGTTCGGCGCCATCATCTCCGGGTCAAGCACCGCCGTGGTCACGGCGGTCCTGAAGGATCAGGGAAAACTCTCTAAAGAAGACGTGGAGACCATAATCCTGGTCACAGTGGTGGAGGACGTCGTCCAAGTGATAATATTGTCGATGGCAACGCCTCTGCTTGTAGGAAGTTCGATGGAGTTCGATTCAATTATATGGCTTATCCTGGTGATCTTCCTGTTCATGGCAGCGGCGGTCTCCGTCGGTATCCTCCTGGTTCCCCGTGCGCTTGACTGGATCGCATCCAAGATGCCGGACGAGATATTGCTGGTAACCGCCCTGGGGCTTTGTTTCGGGATGTCCCTGCTGTCTGTCTGGATAGGCATGTCCATGGCCATAGGCGCGTTCCTGATGGGTGTTGTCGTGTCTCAGGCCGACTCGTGCAAAACGATCGAACATGACATAACGCCGATGAAGGACATATTCATGGCCATTTTCTTCATTTCGGTGGGATTGGAGATAGCTCCTCAAGGCATTATCAACAATGCTGTACTGATAATCCTGATGTTCGGAGTATATGCCGTCTTGAAAATAGGAAGCGTCTTCTTTGCGTACTTCGTATGCGACAGACCCATACGAATAAGCTTCATGTCAGCCGTAAGTCTTGTGGCCATGGGCGAATTCGCCTTCATAATAGCGAAAGCTGGGTTGGACGCCGGGGTTCTGTCGGAAGATTTCTATACGTCCGTGATCAGCGCTGCGCTGGTGTCAATGGTGGCATTGCCATTGCTGTCCCGGAACACAGGCCGGATATGCGACTATGCCGGTGAACATGCCCCGAAACCATTGATCAGCGCCGTGAAGAAAGCAGAAAAAGTAAGGGACAGCCATTATGCAAAGATATCGCTGTCATCCAAATCCACATCAGGAAGATTCAAAGAGAAGGCGACAAGGGCATATCTGGATGTTCTGCTGATAGTGGGGATAGAGTTCATATTCTTCTTCTTTACGCTGGACATGACGGATTTCCTTCACAATCATATGCCGACCCTGCCGTACAGCGCATGTTACACAATGGTGCTGGCCGTGAACTTCGTGGCTATAGCCATCCCGCTGTACGATCTTATAAAGAGCCTCAAGTTCGTTGAGAAAGTGCTCATTGACGTGGAGAGAAGGGCAGAAGCGAGAGGGCACGGCAACCTCCAGCGGAGATCGATAAGGTTTTATAAAGCGTTCGTAAGGATAAACACTTGGACTCTGGTGTTCCTGATAGCCTTTTCGATCCTGATATTGGTGCCGAACAATGTCGGCCTGTGGGAACACATACTCTCAATGATCGGCGGGATAGGAATAATCCTGCTTCTCCATGCCTACAAGCACAGAGAAGCAACGACTGACTGATCAGTCGTCAAATGGGTTTTCGCCTGCCGACATATCCTTGTACATCGAATACAGCTCTTCTGAAGAGATGCATCTGTGCAGTCTGACGGCAGCCTTTCTGACCCTTTCCAAAAGTTCTACGGCCTCATTGTCCGAGAGCGTTATCCCTCTGTGCGACAGGTCCGTTACGATGGTGTTCCTTCCCGAGTGTTTTCCGATGACGATCCTTCTCTCAAGGCCGACCTCGCTGGGCTCGTAGGGCTCGTAGTTCTTGACATCCTTTATTATGCCGTCTGCGTGGATCCCGGCTTCATGGGCGAAGCAGTTGGCTCCTAGGAAAGGCTTCGATACTCCGATCGGTCTGTTGGCGGCGACCGACACGAACTCCGCCAGGTGCTTCAGTTTCAGCGCGTCTATCCCCGTACTTTTGTTGAAGATGTGCTTGCATGCCATGACGGTCTCCTCAAGAGGAGCGTTTCCCGACCTTTCGCCTATGCCCATGACCGTGGTGCTAAGGAACCTCGCACCAGCCACGACGCCCGCCATGCAGTTGGCCGTCGCCATACCGAAGTCATCATGGGTGTGCATCTCCACATCTATCTTCACTTCGTCTATGATCCGCCCGACCCTCTCCGCGCATCTGAACGGGTCCTCTCTGCCGATGGTGTCGCAGTATCTGAACCTGTCAGCGCCGGCATCCTTGGCGGTCTTGGCGAATTGAAGCAGGAAGTCCATATCTGCTCTGGACGCATCCTCTCCGTTGCATGAGATGTATAGTCCGTGGGCCTTTGCATGCTCCACACACTCTGTTATCTGCTCAAGGACCCATCCTCTGCTCTTCTTCAGTTTGTTCTCAATATGAATGTCCGAAGAAGACATGGATATTGCGACGGAATCAACGTCGCAATCTATGCTCGGGGTTATGTCCTCAATGTTGGCGCGATTCCAGCCAAGG
>JAIRUV010000009.1 GCA_031254265.1 Candidatus Methanoplasma sp. | reverse complement strand
CGAAGGGGACACGTGTCCCCGCTGCGGAGGCCAGACATCAAAAGAATGGCAGGGCTTCGTTGCTGTGGTGGACTTCGAGAAGTCGGACATAGCCAAGAAGATGGGGATAACTGCCAACGGCAGATACGCTCTAAGGGTCCGCTGAGATGGAACCCCTGAGCAGGAAGGTACCGGAGAAGAACCGAGAGTTCTTCAAAGAGCCTTTGGGCAGGGATCTCAAAGAAGAAGAACTGACGATCATCGGCAGAACGCCGAAGATGATCACGGTCGGGGACGTGGTGTCCCTGGCGGCTGTGAAAAAAGGGATCATTCCCGATCTGTCTATCTATGACGGAATGACAGAGAGAAGGGAAATGACCGAATTCGCATCCTTTGTCAAAAGCATGGGATGGGAAGAGGCAGTGGTGAGGAACGAGGCCGGAACCATAACGGCCGAGTTGATCACCGCAATAAAAAACGCTTTGAACGGGAACAAGAAGATAATACGTGTGGAAGGAGAAGAGGATCTGGCAACGATACCATGCATCCTCCTTTCCCCGGACGGCACTAATATAATCTACGGATGGCCCGGAAAGGGGATGAAGCTTATCGTAACAGATAAGAACATCAGGAAAAAAGCTCAGATCCTCATGGAAATGACGGAGGAGTTGGAATGAAGATAGAGATAACAAACCAGAAGGAGAATCCTTTGCAGAAGAGGAAAGAGGTCTATTTCACAATAGACCATGCCGGCGAATCAACGCCTGGCAGGAACGCCGTTGCAGAGGACATAGCAAAGAAGATGAAGTCAAAAAGGGACTGCGTCGTGGTCGATAATATCGAGTCAGTCTACGGCATCGGAAAATCAAAGGGATATGCCAAAGTGTACGACAGCAAAGAATCCGCGCTGTCGTTCGAGAACGGGTACCTCCTGAAAAGGAACGGCATAGCTGCAGAGGCGGCAGAAGCGCCGAAGGCTAAGGAGTGAATAGCATGGCGGCACCAGCACCTGCAGCGAAAAAGAAAGATGTGAAAAAGGCGGCCGGCCCCAAGTCGATCTCGAAGAGAAACGCATACAAGATCGACGGCGGCAAGGTCGTACGAACGAAACAGGCATGCCCGAAATGCGGGCCGGGCATATTCATGGCGACCCACAAGGACCGTGTATCGTGCGGAAAGTGCGGATACACTGAGTTCAAGAAATCATAAACAAGAAATCTTCATTCGGTTCCATCCCTCTCAAGAAGGAGCCACAGGATCGCCGGGGGAAGTATCTGGTCTCCCGGCAAAATATCTTATCTTTTATCATCTTATCTAAAATGGGCCAGTGGTATAGCTTGGATAGCATAGGGGCTTCCGGAGCCTTAGACCCGGGTTCGAATCCCGGCCGGCCCGCTTACACCTCCGCTCATTCCATACATGACGTTCTTAGGCTGTTGCGTATACATATGCAAGCTCTGCAAAAATTTTCAATATAATGACAATTGTTGTAAAAATAGCAAAAATTTTCATTATACTGAAAATATTAATAGGCGACATCCCATTTGTTCCACTGATGAAAGATATCACGGGCACGGTATTGAGGGAAGATTACATAAAAAAACTGGATGCAGCCAGGGACCGGACGGATGTGGCAAAGATAATCACAGGAGTACGAAGGTGCGGAAAGTCCACACTTATGATGCAATATATGGAGCATCTGAGGAACGCCGGTGTCGATGATGACCAACTATTCTACATCAACTTGGAATCCGAGGATAACATGGAGATCACAGACCATCTCAAGCTGGGCGATATCATAAAGAAAAATATCAGAAAGGACATCAGAATGTATGTGTTCTTTGATGAGATACAAAGAGTAACCAGCTGGGAAAGGAATCTGAACTCCCTCATGGTCGATTACGACGCAGACATATACATAACAGGATCGAACGCATATCTTCTTTCATCGGAACTGGCAACGTATATCTCCGGGAGATATGCGGAAATAAAGATGCTTCCGTTGTCCTTCAAAGAATATCTGGAACTTCATCCGTCCTTTGCATCCGAAGAAAAGGGATTCAATGCATATCTGAGATATGGTGCTCTTCCCCCTGTAGACCCGACTGCCGATGACAGTTTCATCACTGATTACCTTCAGGGGATATACAACACTGTGCTTGTCAAAGATGTGCTCAAGAGACTTGAGCTCAGGAATCCGGGGGTGCTCGAAAGACTTTCACTGTTCATGTATTCCAACATGGGCAGTCTGACGAATGTCCTCAAAATATCCCAACATCTTAGAGTATCGCCGAACACCATCAGAAATTACCTTACGGCGCTGGAGGAGGCGTACATAGTGTACAAAGCGGAGAGATATGATGTACGTGGAAAGAAGATACTGAGCTCGATCGAAAAATACTATGCCTCTGACCTCGGACTGAGGAATGCGATGATCGGATGGAAAAATGAAGAGGATATAGGAAGAATGATCGAGAACATTGTATATCTGGAGCTTCGCAGAAGAGGATACAATGTCATGGTCGGCAGTTTCAGGGATGCGGAGGTAGACTTCGCGGCATTCAGGGGAGATAGAGTGGAATACTATCAGGTGACGCGAAGCATGCTGTCTGAGGAAGTGTCGGAAAGAGAGACACGTTCTTTTAAGATGATTGCTGACAGCTATCCGAAAACCATACTGTCCCTTGATAAGATACTGGTCGATCCCGG
This sequence comes from Candidatus Methanoplasma sp., assembly GCA_031254265.1. Lineage (GTDB taxonomy): Archaea > Thermoplasmatota > Thermoplasmata > Methanomassiliicoccales > Methanomethylophilaceae > Methanoplasma. The sequence goes on along the minus strand of JAIRUV010000009.1, from coordinate 3,282 downwards.
CGGCGGGATAAGGCACGCGAATCTTTTGGATTGGCTGCTTGGCCGGGACGGACAGATGTGAAAGCGGTGCCGAAGACCACAGGCAGTTCGCAGAGCGCTTCTATGGATTGGCAGAAGCCTGCAAAGAGCATGGGGCGTCATGAATCTCCTATCTGAAATCCAAGTGGAAGAATACATACGACATCAACCGTGACAGCTTTTGGGACCTGCTCTTGAGACAGATTTCCACCCTGTATCGCAGGTCGCGCTGGGCGAGGGGGTCGGCCGTCCTGGCAAAAAGAAATGAGCCAGGCATCGTTTACGAGCGGCCTGACAGCAAAAAGGATGATGTCCAAAATCAATATTTATCAGCATATTTTATGCCGCGCTCATTCCAGAGGACTTTGAGGATGTCTTCCCCCATCACCGCGACGAGGAACACCAACAGCAGCAGGTGAAGTGAGCCTACGACCGATGCGCCCAAAGCGAGCGCGATAAGCATGATGGGGAGACCGAACACTGAGATCATGTGTGCGACCTTCGCAGCTTTCAGATCTATAAGCTTCCTTGTCCTTTCTTCAGACTCTTCTGCGATCTTGACGGAAAAAACGATGCGGAAGATCAGACGGATCACTATCTTCGCGGCGATGCTGGCAGCAATGATGACAAATATCAGGACCGCCCATCCTTTCAGATCGTCCAGTTCCGGTGCGTTGCTATGTGTGTATAAGATGTATGCAACAAGCATGACTATGCCTGCGATCAAACAAGTAACATGCTTTTTGCTTTCACACTTCATGTTTTTCCCCCTTTTTGTGATCGAGCCTCACTTCTATCATTTTTGTAATATATATTACCCTATATTAGAACCATATAAAAATGAACAACTGCGCTTTTTTAACAGCTGGAGAAGGTGGGGGCATGTTTGCTTTTTTGCGCCGGATTTGGACGATGTCCAGTTACTCTTGCGACACGTCACCAGAAAATGACGAAAGTGATGCCGCGTTACAATGAAAGCAGTATCGCCAAGAAAAGTAAGGCAATAACAGTTACAGAAGGTCAATAAAATATGCTGGACTGGCTATATTGAGCTACTGCATTGTATGTCGTCGTTTTAACAAATATATAGCAAGAATATGCAAAAATCACCGATTTATCAGCAAAAAGACAGATAAGTTTATATCCTTCTAAATTAGATTAACATACCCAGTCTCGCACAGAGACAGGAAAGTGTTAGAATGGATGGAAAATCAATACTCGATGCAATTATCTCTTTGATAATCTTTATCGTGTTCGCAATAATATATTTCATTATTCTTGCGTTCATCATAAAGGTCGGAGTAGGAGTCGTCGTAGGCGGCGGTTTCAACCTCGACGGGGGATCAATCGCAATCGGGGCAGCAATACTTACAGCGGGCACAATGATTGCCGGTGGCAGTATCAAAGACGCATTCAAGTGATCTTTGAGAACTGTGCCCTTTCGTTTGAACGAAAACCCTTTTATTTTCATCTTTATTTCTCGTCGCATGACTCAAGAATATGCAGTCAACTGCAATTGTCCCAAAACAGAATGTCCCCGCCACGGTAACTGCTCCCAGTGCGTGCCGTTTCACAGGGACGGCCACGGCAACCTGCCCTTCTGCCTGAGGTCGCTGATCGTACCGAACAAAGATTGATTAGCGGTTGTTCCATTACTCTGTGCCATGTATCTTACTAGGGACGAAGAGAAGACGCTCGCCGGAGAAGAGGGCGTGAGCCGCCAGAAGGCCATGGAGCTGGTGGTGGCACTTGGTAAGATATACGGTGCGGAGGACCTTATCGGCATTACATCGGCACACCTTTCGGGCGCATCCTACAAGACGATAGGCGACGGCGGCCTGAAGTATCTGGATGATATGGTTAACGGAGGGGCGGAAGTATCCGTCCCGTCAACACTGAACCCCGTCGGGATGGACAGGGAAAGATGGAAAGAGATGCATATTTCTCAGGCATTCGCTGAGAAACAGCTGAAAATAATAGAACTCTACAAAAAGATGGGTGTTATGTCTACATGTTCCTGCACCCCATACCTCGGAGAGAACGTCCCTTCTCTGGGAGATCATGTCGCATGGGCGGAATCGTCTGCGCTGTCATTCGTCAACTCGTACATAGGTGCGAGGACCAACAGAGAGGGCGGTCCGGGGGCGCTTGCGGCGGCTATTTTGGGTAAAACGGCAAACTACGGCCTCCATATAGATGAGAATAGGAGACCGACGGTCATCGTAGAAGCAGAGACCGACGGGTCGGTGTTCAGCTATTCAATGCTGGGGCAGGCTGTTGGGATGGCCATAGGCGGAGGGATACCTTATTTCAAAGGAATAGACCCCGCCGTCGACGACGCGAAGACGATGTCCGCCGCGATGGCCGCTTCCGGGTCGGTCGCAATGTATCATGTTGAAGGAGTGACGCCGGAAGCCGGGAATTTCAGTTTGGACGGGTTGGAGACCATCGCCGTCGGAGAGAAGGAACTCAAAGAAGCCTATGGCAAGCTGAACACGGCAGACGACATACAGCTCATAGCCATCGGATGCCCCCATCTGAGCCAGAAGGAGATGAGGGACATCGCGGCGTTCCTCAAGGGAAAGAAAAAGAGGAACAAGGATGTGGAGATATGGTTCTGCACATCATCTCGGGTCAGGAACGAGTGCGCCGAAGAAGTGAAGATAATGGAGGAGTTCGGCCCGGTCCTGGCGGACACATGCATGGTGGTAGCGCCGATAGAAGGAGCATTCAAAAGGACCGGTACCAACTCGGCAAAGGCCGGCAATTATCTTCCCACCCTCTGTTCTCAGGAAGTTATGTGCACTGACATATGGAAGCTCATGGAGGTCGTGATGTGATACTTCAGGGCAGGGCCATATCTTCAGGGAGGATCGAAGGCAAGGTCCTGAAACTCAACGGGACATTCAGCTTCCTGGGAGGAGTGAACGCATCAACCGGCAATCTGAATGCCGGCGGGGGGAACATCGCAGGAAAGGTGTTTGTGTTCTACGGGGGCAAAGGCAGCACCGTCGGTTCTTTTGTGATGTATGATCTCATGGTACACGGCAAAGCGCCGGCAGCAGTGATCAATCATTCCGCCGAGACCATTGTCACAACAGGGGCAGTGATATCCTCGATACCCATGGTGGATATGGTGGATATCGACCTGATCTCAGACGGCGACGAGGTCATCGTTGATGGCAGCAAAGGGACGGTTGAGATTAAGAACATAGAGATAAAGAAGGTCGTGTCCTCCGCTCTGCTGAATAGCAAAGGGAAGAT
>JAIRUV010000056.1 GCA_031254265.1 Candidatus Methanoplasma sp. | reverse complement strand
TGGGACGATCGGCATCAACAGAGCCATCGTCATCGGCACAAGTGACATCCCCGATATCGGGAATCCTGTTTTTGATTCCAAAAGAAATAAGATCGGGATCGTCAAACGCGTGTTCGGACCAGTGGGGGAACCCTTTATCACCGTTGCGGTCGACGATGCCGTTATTCTGAGGGATCTCATGGGCAAGGAACTATACACAACAAGGAGAACTCAAAATGCCAAAGACAAGAGAAGGAACAGAAGAGATTGAGGCCTGCCCCGAGTGCGGCAGCCATCACCTCGTGCGCGACTATGAAAGGGGGGAACTCTTGTGTGAGGACTGCGGGTTGGTCTTGGATGACCAATTCATAGACCAGGGTCCGGAATGGAGGGCCTTCGACGTTGAGCAGGGGGAGAAAAGAGCACGCACCGGTGCCCCGATGACATATACCATACATGACAAGGGGCTTTCGACGGAGATCTCTTGGAAGAACAAGGACAGCTACGGGAAGAGCATCCCTACGAGGAACAGGGCCCAGCTGTACAGGCTCAGGAAGTGGCAGAGAAGGATCCGTGTCTCCAACGCAACAGAGAGGAACCTCGCTTTCGCACTTTCCGAACTCGACCGGATGGCGTCGGCGATGGGCCTCCCAAGGAATGTCAGGGAAACTGCGGCTATGATATACAGGAAAGCGGTGAACAAGAACCTTATTAGAGGAAGATCCATAGAGGGAGTTGTCGCAGCATCTTTGTACGCTGCGTGCAGACAGTGCGGTGTTCCCAGGACGCTTGACGAAGTTGCAGGCTCGAGCCGCGTCGGAAGGAAGGAGATCGGCCGTACTTACAGGTTCATGACCCGCGAGCTCAAACTGAAGCTCATGCCCACAAAGCCTCAGGACTACGTACAGAGATTCTGCTCAGAGCTTAAGCTCAGCGGAGAGGTCCAGAGCAAAGCGGCGGAGATCCTGAAGGATGCGTCCGAGAAGGAACTCACCTCGGGGAGGGGGCCCACCGGCGTCGCCGCCGCTGCGATATACATCTCATCCATACTCTGCAACGAACGCAGGACCCAGAGGGAGGTTGCGGATGTTGCGGGGGTCACCGAGGTAACCATCCGCAACAGGTACAAGGAACTGACAGAGAAGCTGGGGATCGAGATAGCTCTCTGAAACCTTTTTCAAAAACACCTTATTTTTATGGTCTGAACCATTTGAATTCCAGATATTCCATCGGTTCCCCGGTGCGGCAGAACAGGATCTCTTTCTTTACCCCGCCCGACAGCCTGACCGTCCTGGATATCTCCGGCCACATCATTGTCTTATCCCTTGGAACAGCATGTACCAGATACTTTGCGTGGTCCGAGTCGGGAGATCCGTCGTATACTCTGAAATGCGCCCCGTACTTGAACCCTGTCTTCACGACCATCCCTCTTTTCCTTAGGTCCCTGAATGCGGCAAGCCTGAGGTCGAATTCCTCCTGGGTCCTCATCCCGATATCCGTCATATCCTCTGAGGATATCTTCTCTCCGGATTGCGATGTCACCTCCAGGTCTCCCATCTCCATAAGGAAGCAACACTCCATCAGGGACAGCTGAAGTACTTCACCCATCATCTTCCCGTAGTATTCCCTTTCTCTCAGATATTCTATCTGGCTCTTTTCGAATACCAGGACTCTCTCTCCGATCAGGCTGCCATTCGCGACATACTTCGACGATGAGTGCAGGACGCTGCCGCTCAGGTCCCTGGAGGACATGTGATAGTATGTGAGATCGCCTTCCTCATCCACCACTCCGTAGAGCAGTTTCTTCCCTTTGCTCTCGGTGTGCGAGACCTCTTTAGAGAACACATCGAGGTCCAGGATATCCCTTTCAGATACTGCCCTTACAAGATACATGGGGCGGGAGTTGCTCATGGTGAACCCCCGGGGGAACACCGAGAGGTCGAAGTGGCCGCTCTCCTCCTTCACTACAAACCCCCGATTCCTCATGTCCCGATAGACCAGATAGGATACGTCGAATCTCTCATACTGCGCAGAAGAGTGCTGGAACATCTCCCTGAAGGACATGGGCGAGCCGCCCCTGGTCACCTGCAGTCTGTCGCATTCCGTCAGGAAAGTTGCCTCTAAGAGATCCAGTTCCAGACCTCCCCCTTTCATCGGATAACCGAAGTTCCCTTTGTTGTAAAGTTGGGTCCCTTCTTTCTGGTCCTCGATGACCACCGTGTCCCCGCGCAGTTCTCCCGGCATTTGCATCAACAGATTGGTGTTCGTATTTTATTGTTCTGTCTTTTTTGTTCTCGACAATGATGCAGAACGCATGGGATATTCACAATAAATCAATCAACAAAAGGCCTCGGGCGGGAAAATAATAGATAAAGAGGCAGGAGATCAACGATCCCCAAAGGGATCTGATCAATAGCACGGTGCGTTCTGTGCTTGCTTTAGACATGTGCAGTGATTAAAAGCAGCTCGATTATTAAACACATTTAAAATATGATTAATAACAAAACGGCGAGGATTGCCAGAAAGGATCGTCGTTCCAGCCTTCATATCCTCGCCTTCTAAGTAAATGGGAAATTGCGGCAGCGCTACCTGCCTTGTTTTTTTTTTGCTGTCCGATTCAGGCGGAAGAGTCCTTCATGGTGCCGCTCAGATACTGTTCGTACCCGTAGAGGTCCAGCATGCCGTGTCCCGACAAACAGAACACTATCGTCTTCTCTTCCCTTGTCTTCTTACACTCCAGTGCCAGATCTATCGCCGCTTTTATCGCATGGCATGACTCGGGTGCCGGGACTATGCCTTCTGTCCTTGAGAACATCACGCCTGCCTCGAACGTCTCTATCTGATCATAAGCGCGTGCGGTTATCAGGCCTTTGTCCATCGCGGCGGACACCAGCGGAGACATGCCGTGGTATCTAAGCCCGCCTGCGTGTATCCCTTTTGGAATGAACTCCTGGCCCAGAGTGTACATCATCAGAAGGGGCGTGAATCCTGCCGTGTCTCCGAAGTCATATTTGAATTCGCCTTCCGTGAGGGATGGGGCCGCTTTCGATTCTGCCGCAATGAAGTTACAGTCTGTTCTGCCTTTGATCTTCTCTCCGAGCATCGGGAATGTGAACCCTCCGAAGTTGGAACCGCCTCCGGCACATGCTACCATGTAATCAGGCTCGATCTCGCCTATCTTCATCTGCTCGATCGTCTCCTGACCTATCACGGTCTGATGGAGCATCACATGGTTGAGCACGCTTCCTAAAGAATAGCATGTGTTTGGATCCTTCGCCGCCATCTCGCAGGCTTCGGATATCGCTATGCCTAATGATCCAGTGGTTTCCGGATGCTCTTTCAGGACCTTCTTTCCGAACTCGGTGTGGGGGCTTGGCGAGGCGTATACCTTTGCGCCATATGTGTTCATGAGAGTCTTCCTAAGCGGCTTTTGTTGGTAGCTGCCTTTTACCATGAAAACAGTGCAGTCGATGTCGAAAAGACACGACACCATTGCCAGGGC
>JAIRUV010000143.1 GCA_031254265.1 Candidatus Methanoplasma sp. | reverse complement strand
CTCGACTTTCAGTCACCCTTTGTTTTTTTCACGATATAATGTCTTCAGTATTTGTAACTTCAGAATTGAACCCTATCCATTTTTGATACCCGACTCAGATCATCTTATTTGCAAAACATAAAATATTCTATTTGCAAAACATAAAACATTCTATTTGCAAAAGTTAAAATATTCACAACCCACTCTTGATACATGGAGTCAGAACGATCCACACCGTCCGAAGATATCCGCACGCTCTATCGTCCGAGAGTCATAGATCAGATGATCTCCAAAGACCTCTCCGCCTTTGGCGGGGTTCTGATCACCGGACCAAGATCATGCGGGAAGTCATGGACCGGGTTCAATCATTCTGGATCAGCAGCATTTTTGGGTCATGAAAAAACAACCGAACTCGCAATGTTGGATCCTCAGGCTGTACTCGAAGGAGAATTCCCGCGTTTGGTCGATGAATGGCAGGAAGTCCCAAAACTATGGGATGTTGCACGTAGAAACATCGATATGGGGCACAGGAAGGGCATGTACATATTCACCGGTTCGTCGGCCCCTCCGTTAGAAAAGACACAGCATACCGGCATCGGCAGGTTTGCCACCCTTGAGATGCGGACGATGTCCCTCTTTGAGTCAGGTGACAGCAGCGGCGCAGTAAGATTGTCGGACATCTTCGAAACCGGCAGGGCAGAGACAGTGCGTTCTTACCTCGATTATCGGAAGATCATCAATCTGATATGCAGAGGCGGATGGCCGGGTGCTCTGGGCCTTGATGACGATGAGGCCATACGCATACCGTACCAATATGTCAAATCGATAATAAACATGGACATGTCTCGTGTTGACGGGAAGAGAAGGAGCCGCAATACAGTGGAAGCGGTCCTAAGATCTCTGGCAAGGAACAACGCGACACTCGCCGGTAACTCCAAGCTTGCTGAAGATGTCAGGAGTATGAACAGATCGATAACCGAACCTACCCTGCATAGTTACATGGATGTTCTGACAAAACTATACATCATCGAAGAACAGGGCGCTTGGTCTCCATCGCTCCGCTCTAAAGTGCGTGTCCGTAATGCTCCGAAAAGGCATTTCACCGACCCATCGTTGGCAGCAGCAGTCCTCGGAGCAAGACCGGACATACTTCACAAAGACACAGAGACGGCAGGGTTCCTGTTCGAGTCTCTATGCTACAGGGACATATCTGTATACGCTTCAGCACTCGGCGGGCGCGTCTTCCACTACAGGGACAATTCTAAATTGGAGATAGATCAGATAATTCAGCTCGATGACGGCAGATGGGGGGCGGCAGAGGTCAAACTGGGAACTTCAGAGTCAGAGAAGGCCGCAGCGAACCTTTTACGCATGAAGACCAAGATGACGGCCGCAGGAGCCAAAGAGCCGTCGTTCATGATGATACTCAATGCGACCGGTGCCGCTGCGCACACCAGGCCTGACGGCATCATCGAGATGCCGGTCGACTGCCTCGGGCCGTGAAAAGGAACCGGTTCCTGCCTTTATAGGTCATATGCATCCCAGACAATAAGGGAATATACCTTGAACGCAGTTTGCGTTCCAATCTGGACGACGCTGAAATAGACCATACAGTTCTACAACGAACTTATCGAAAGACAGGATATCAATTGACCGCCTAAACGCAGGTCCTTTGCTCAAATTTAAATGAAAAGATTGCATAGTAGATAGTATGCCCCCCTCGTTCGATGAGCACCTAGATGCAGCATTGCAGGACTGCAACAACAGGATCAATCAGCTTGAGGGATCCGGAGGCTCCGACGAGGAGATGCTTGACGCTCTGATAAACAGAGGAAGCATCCTGTCGATGATGGAATCCTACACCTCGGCGATGTCAGATTTCGATGATGCAGTCGATGTGATCATCCGCATGGAGGATGCAGGAAAGCATGTGGATCCGGGAAGCTTCGTGAAGGTCTTCGTCTCGAGAGGGGAGCTGTACGGAGACACCGACCCGGACCAGATGACCGAGGATTACGGCATAGCATCCGCCCGCCTGCATGAGATAGGCGATGGTCATAAATTCTACGACTGGAAAAAAGCTGTACGGATGTGCCTTGACTGCTGCGAGGACCTTCTGGACAACGGACACCCTGAGAGTACGGCGCCCTTCACGGACACGCTGTACAGGATGCTCGTATCCCGGAACGACGAATGGTCCGTGAACAGATACGTCGAGACACTGAACGTAAGCGCAGAGTCCATGAAGGAGATGGAGATGGAGGATCAGGCCGTCGAATATTTCAGCGAGGCCATCAGGATAGGGTACGCCCTTCTGGAGAAGGACTCCCTAGAGGATCTGATGTCCCTTGTGTTCGCATTCGTCATGAGAGGCGATATCGAACAAAGAAAAAGCCTCCTGGACCAATACTTCATGGACAGGAAGGCCGCCATCTCCCTCCTCGAAGAACTGATGTCCATGAACAAGCTTGACGACATACAGGTGCTGGTAAGGCTGCATCAGGATGTAGCCAATACATATCTTACCCTGAACAAGGTCAAAGAGGCAGAAGAACACCTTATGAAAGAAGTGATGCTGAACATTGACGGCGCCGAAGAATACATCAGGGAATACGTCGGCAGAGATACGAAATAAGATGCCTGAGAATCTGCCAAGGACATCCCGCGGTCTTGATTAACATTATAAGAGGAACCCCCCTTCACCTGAACAATGGATGGTGCCTTCTGCTCGAATTGCGGTTCGATAATATTGCCGAATCAGAGGAAATGCGGCTCATGCGGGCGGAATGCCGACCGCCCTTCAGGCAACGGGCTGGACCAATTCGTGAATTCTGAACAACATACAAAGAAGATCGTTGAGAAGGAGAACCCGGAGGCACCCTATCTTCCGTATGAACCCAGGGAGATGCAGCTGGATATCATCGCCGACATAAGAAGGGCGGTAGACGAAGGAAGGCACATCATAATCGAGTCCGGAACGGGGACCGGCAAGACCATCGTCTCTTTGGCTGCCGGCCTGGAACACGCAAAACGGACAGGCAAGAAGATAGTGTACCTCACAAGGACCATCTCCCAAAGCGACCAGGTGATGAAGGAGCTGAAAGCGATCTCCGGCATAAGGCCGGTGTCTGGGATAACCATCACGGGAAGGAACAAATCATGCCCTCTTTTTGTCAACGAAGGGTTGGATGATCTTCCTCCCAATGTCCTTTCGCTGATGTGCGACGAAAGGAAAAAGAGAAGCCTGAACGATCAGCCGGGCGGCTGCAGGTACTTCGAAAGGACCAGAGGGGAGATCGGCAGGACGGTCGTGCTCTGCACCACCGAGTTCCCCACGTCGGCTGAACTGGATGCGCACTGTGCGAAAGCGGGCGCCTGCCCGTATGAGATGAAGAAGATACTGATGAAGGATATGGACGTGGTCGTTGCCCCGTACATCCACATCCTTTCCGAAGACATACGGACGAATTTCATCGCCAACCTGGGAGGGGACAATGTCCCGCTGCTCCTGATAATCGACGAAGCCCACAACATCATCGAGGCTGCAAGGGAACAGGAGAGCTTCTCGATAACATCGAAGATGGTCGACGCGGCTATAGACGAATGCTCCGCAACGAAAACATCGGAGATACTGGCGGGGGTCAAGGCAGAGGATGTAATCAAATTCATAAAAACTGCGGTAAGACAGCTTGCCACCGAGAACATACCCTTCGGGAAAACGGAGTTCAGGCTGGGGAAGGACGCTGTGGAAAATATTGTCATGAAACGTTTCGGGATATCCCGGAGCGGCCTCGAAACCCTAATAGAGGACATTATCAAAGTGGGCGAAGGACGCATGGAATCCTTGGCCGATAAGGAGAATTACTCCATTTCCGAGATATACGCCCTCGGCGTGGCCCTGAAGGATTGGATGATGTCCGACAACGACAGATATGTGAGGTCGGTGAAGACATCGGACAACGGCGAATACCTGTTCGCCGCATGCATAGACCCTTCCGACATAGTGGAGTTCATGCAGGGACAGGCCGGCGCGGTCCACATGTCCGGAACGCTCCAGCCTCTCGATCAATATTACAAGATCATGGGCCTTCCGAAGAACGCCATCCCCAGAACGTACCCCTCTCCTTTTCCGAAAGAGAACAGGCCGGTCGTCTATGTGAACGATGTCACGACAAAATATGAGAAAAGGGACGCTTCCATGATCGCACGCATTGAAGGTAAGATAATAGAGCTGTGCAACGCGGTCGACAGGAACACGCTTGTGTTCTTCCCATCTTACAAAATGATGAAGGATATGCGCCCGTCCCTGGAAACGAACATAGGGAAGCCCATGTTCTGGGAAGAGTCGGGACAGCAGAAAAGGACCATGAGGGCCCTGGATGCCTTCAGGAAAGGTAAAGACGGGGTGTTCTTCAGCGTGATGGGAGGTTCTGTTGCGGAAGGCATAGATTTCCCGGGCGAGGAATTATGTTTCACAATCATCGTGGGGATTCCTTTCCCTCCACCGTCCCTTGAGCTAAAGGCGATGTCCGAGCTGTTCGATTCCAGGTACGGGCCGGGATTGGGATGGAAATATACCACGGAAGT
>JAIRUV010000110.1 GCA_031254265.1 Candidatus Methanoplasma sp. | reverse complement strand
TCCTTATGGTGTCTTTAGTTCCCTCCTCAGCCTCCGGAACATCCCTTTCCGCGATGCTCATCTCCGTCCTCAGTTCGAACTCCCTTACCAGATGCTCTTCTTCCGACGTGACGAACGATATCGCTACACCTTCCTTGCCGGCCCTTCCGGTGCGTCCGATCCTGTGTATGTATGTGTCGACCTCTTCGGGCATATCGTAGTTGATGACATATGAGATATCGTCGATGTCCAGCCCCCTTGCCGCCACATCCGTCGCTATCAGTATCTGTATCTTGTCATCCCTGAAGTCCCTGAGCACCTTTTCCCTTTTGGTCTGCGGCATGTCCCCATGGATCGCCTTCACTTTGTAATCCAGTCCCGTAAGCCTTTCGTCAAGGATGTCCACCATCTTCTTGGTCTGACAGAATATTATCGCCTTCGGCTTGTCTATGTCCAATATCCTTGTGAGCGCCCACGATTTATTCCTTCTTCCCACTGATATGTAATATTGCTTGGTAAGGTCCAGTACCACAACATCCTCTGAGACGCTGATCTCCTTCGGCCGGTTCATGTAGTCGCCGGCCAGACGTTTTATGTCCTCCGGAAGGGTGGCCGAGAACAACATCGTCTGCCTGTTCCTCGGCATAGCTGAGAGGATGTCCTCGATATCCTCTATGAAACCCATGTCTAGCATCCTGTCCGCCTCATCCAGGACCATTATCTTTATCTTGCTGAGGTTGAGGATGCCTCTGTTGATCATGTCCTTCACCCTTCCGGGTGTTCCGGCTATTATGTCCGCACCCTTCTCGAGCCTTTTTATCTGACCTTCTATGCTGGCTCCGCCGTATATCGGGACGCTCTCGTGGCCTGTGTATTTCGATATCAGTGTGAGCTGGTCTGCTACCTGATTCGCAAGCTCCCTTGTGGGGACAAGCACTATTGCGGCCGGAAGCTTCTGCTTTGGCTCCGTCCTCTGGATTATTATGGACCCGAAGGCCCCCGTCTTTCCTGTTCCTGTCTGGGCCTGTGCGAACATATCTATGCCGTCAAGACCAAGCGGGACCGCCTTTACCTGTATCGGGGTGGGCTCTTCCCACCCTATATCATCCATCGCCCTTGCTATATCGTCAGATATTCCTAAATCTGTGAACTTTGAGATCATCTAAACACCACTGATCTGAATCCAAACCGCCTGCGACTCTTACGCAGACACCTCTGTTTCACCTTTGCTAATCCAGCCTCATAATAAATACTTACCTAATGCAAGAAAAGGAGGTCCTGCGGCGGTAGCCGCAGTAAAGAGTTTTGCAAGGAAGAGCTAAGAACTTTCAATAAGGACACATCACTGCGATGTGAGTTTCTTGCCACCAGCTGGTGCAAACGGTGAACACTTTCACAACGTAAGCGGAGAAACACTTTAAGATTAGGATACCTTATTTTATTGTGTTGTGGCCTCACCGCAGCACCCCCCTCCCTTATTCGTTGGGACAAACTTCCAGAAGGGCGCGGGCGGGGCGCAGCTGGCTCGAAATATTTTTTCCAAAGGATAGCACCATGCGTATACAAAGACAGTCTGATAGACAAAGCAGCTGCTGTAATACAACTGTTAATCGCTCCAAGAGTTATGCATTGCTCTCTCTTCCCCCCAACAGAGATCAATTCCTTCATGTACGCAGGTGCCTGTTTTCTATATATGTATTCTATATATTTTAATCCACGCATAAGTATAGTTTAAAATACCTGTGACTAAAGCAGTCAATTTCCGATGCCGATAACGTCAAACATCTGAAAAGTCAGGGACGGATGCCGCATGAGATAACTTTTTAGAAACGCAGATTATCCTGTATTCGTTGTTAGTATGAAAACAGGCTTTGACGGTGAGAAGTACTTAAAGGTGCAGTCCGAACGCATCAGGGAAAGGATCGACATGTTCGGCGGGAAACTGTATCTTGAATTCGGCGGGAAGCTCTTTGACGACTACCATGCCTCCAGAGTACTTCCGGGGTTCAAACCAGACAGTAAGATCAAGATGCTCATGGAGATGAAGGACTCCGTCGAAGCGATCATTGCCGTGAATTCGGACGACATAGTGAAGAACAAGATCAGAGGAGACCTTGGGATCTCGTATGACATGGAAGCGCTGAGGATGATCGATTCCTTCAGGGAGAAGGGGATGTTCGTCGAAAGCGTTGTTATGACCCAATACCAGAAGCAACCTGCGGCGGCGGCCTTTGAAAAGAAATTGAAGGCGCTGAACATCAAGGTTTACAGACACTACCACATAGACGGTTATCCTCTGGACGTAGAGAACATTGTGAGCGATAACGGATACGGAAAGAATGAGTTCATAAAGACCGGCAGGCCGCTTGTGGTGGTTACAGCGCCGGGCCCAGGAAGCGGCAAGATGGCGGTCTGCCTCTCGCAGCTTTACCACGAGAATAAAAGAGGCATTTCCGCAGGGTATGCGAAGTTCGAGACCTTCCCGATCTGGAACATACCTCTTAAGCATCCGGTCAATCTTGCATATGAAGCGGCGACAATAGATCTTGCGGATGTCAATATGATCGATCCGTTCCATCTTGAAGCGTACGGGAAAAGGGCCGTCAATTACAACAGGGACATCGAGATATTCCCTTTGCTGAACTCGCTGCTGGAAAAGATCCTCGGGGAATCGCCTTACCGGTCGCCGACGGATATGGGAGTGAACATGGCCGGGTTCTGCATAACAAGCGACGAGACAGTATCAAAGGCCTCCAGATTCGAGGTCATAAGACGTTATTACGATCTTCTGAAAGAAAGGAAACAGGGCACGGCATCCGATGAAATGGTGGCCAGGATGGAACTCCTCATGAAGAATGCGGAGATAACTCCCAAAGAAAGGAGAGTGGTCCCGGTCGTGATGGAGAGGGCGGAAGCCCTCAATGTGCCGGTCTCAGGCATAGAGCTGGAGGACGGCACCATTATAACCGGCAAGACATCCGAGCTGCTGGGCGCCAGCTCTGCGGTCATTCTGAACGCCATCAAGACAGTTGCCGGTCTCGACGACAGCATTCTTCTCATATCTCCGGATATACTGAAACCTATCCAGGAACTGAAGACAAGGGACCTTGGGTTCAAGAACACCAAGCTGCACGTGGATGAGATGCTGATCGCGCTGTCGATATCCGCACAGACGGATCCGGTCGCGAAGGTCGCTTTGAGCCAACTTCCGAAGCTAAGGGGCTGCGAGATGCATTCCTCCGTGATATTGTCGTCTGTGGACGATTCCATCATTAAAAGACTCGGGCTGAACATAACCTGTGAACCGGTCTACCAGACCAATTCGCTGTACCAAGGTCAAAGGAAGATGTGAGGCCGACAAATAAGTTTATATTCGAAAAAAAGGTTGCGAGGGACATCGTGGACGTAGTGTAGTTGGTTATCACTTGACCTTGCCAAGGTTAGAACTCGGGTTCGAATCCCGGCGTCCGCACTCAATCTTTTAGACATCCGATCGGCACCACATGAACTCCGTCGTTGCGGCGGTATCCGAATTCTGTTGCTGTGAGCACCATGAGGA
>JAIRUV010000014.1 GCA_031254265.1 Candidatus Methanoplasma sp. | reverse complement strand
ATCGAGGATGAACGAACTTCTTTCGGACGACCGTCTGTCCAGGATCAAGATCGCAGAAGAGCTTGAAGTGAGGTCCGCCGTCGGCACAAATGGGACGATAAGCATGCATTTCAGCGATTACCTTAGGTTCTCCCACATCATGAAAGCGACCGAGTGGAAGCTGATCAACACCGACCTCAGGAACGGGTTCGTGCATCTTGACCCGGAAAAGTTCAACAGGCTTCTGCAGAACGCGCTTCAGGAGCGGATCGAATCAGAACTGCCCCTGAATGTGCCCGACGTGTTCAGAAAAGCGATGAGGGCGGATATCGACCATGCAAGCGTTATCTTGTCTGAAACAAAGAGACAGCTGAGCCCAACGGGCGGAGAGGGCATGAACTACGAATGTCTCCCTCCCTGTATGAAGATGATACTGGCAAGTGCGCAGAACGGCGTGAACCTTCCTCACAGCGCAAGGTTCGCGCTTGTTTCGTACCTAAATGCACTTGGTCTTACCTATGATCAGATAATAGGCCTCTTCGCACAGTCGCCGGATTTCGACGAGTCGAAGTCGAGCTATCAGATAAAACATATAACCGGCGAGGAGAGGGGAGGAGAAGGTTATACCCCGCCGGACTGCGCGACTATGAAGACCCACGGAATATGCTTCGACCCGGACTACATCTGCGAGTGGGTCAACCATCCTCTTTCATATTACAGGAAGAAATCCGAACAATTGCGGAAAAGAGAAGAGGATGCCTGAGTCATTCTTTTTTGTTGAGGTTCTTCCAGGTTATTATCCCTCTCTGAACGGCGGTGAGGTTGCCGACCACCGCGAACCATATCATCATTACCTCCAGCCACGATATCGAATAGCCGGATATCTCGATCAGCGGGTGTCCGAGAGAGACCATGATGAACTGGATTATTGGGAACAGCGTGCTCAGGACGACCCTGTCCGCTCTCCCCAGCAGTCCTGCGTACAGGCGCGGCGCGCCTATCGCCTGGGCCTGCGTTCCCATGTATGATGTCATGAGGACCCCGACAAGCGCAAGTATGCCTATGTAAGGGTTGCACCAGGCGCTTACGGCAACGCCACCTATCATAAAGATATCAGCGTATCTATCGAAAACGTGGTCTATGTAATCTCCTTTGTTCGATGCTTTTCCCGCAAGTTTCGCGACCTTCCCGTCCAAGGCATCGAAATAACCTGACACCAGGACCATGGCCGCCCCTGCAATAAGAAGATAATGGAACTCAAAGCTGAAGTACAGTAAAAGTCCGGATAGGAATGCAAGTGCCAGACCTATCCATGATATTATGTTGGGGTTCACATTGACGAGCTTTTTTGCGACCGGCATCAGTGCGAAATCCACTCTTTTCCTCTGCCCGTCTAGAACCATTTCTCAAGATCCTCCGTCCAGTCAATATTGCCCGGTCGGTATTTATCGATATTCCCTTTGATGATCTCTTCGGCCTTATCTGCCAGGACCGTTGCGCTGTCCCGGGAAGAATCCAGCTCGAACACCGGAACATCCGCCTCGACGGATTCGCACAGAATGACGTCCAATACCTCTGCCTGGACGTTCTCTCTCACTTTGTCTGAGGAATAGTTTCGTCCCTGTAATCTTTCCGCCAGGATGTCCGGATGGCACCTCAGCACGATGATCGCATCGCATCCCATGCAGTGAGAGAAGTGTCCTTCAATAATGACCGTTCCGCTGTTCCTCCATTCCTCCAGCGAAAGATCCAGTGCGTCCATGTCGACAGAGTATGTGTCCCTTGCCTCGTCCTTCTCTTCAAGCAGCCCGTTCTTGCGGATGTGTTCGTTCAGATCGATAACTTCGTACCCTCTTGCCCTGAGTTCCGCGGCCAGATCTGTCTTTCCTGTGCCGGGCGTGCCTGTTATTGCTATAATCATGCCATCACAGATATCCGTCGGCGCGCTCCAGCACTTCTTCCCATTTCGGTATGTTCGTCTGTGCGCCTATCTCCTCTACGACGAACGACGCGGTAGCCGATGCAAGGATCAGGGCTTCGTGTACGTCGTATCCGTTGTACAGGCCGCAGTAGAAACCGGCGCGGTAAGCGTCCCCCGCTCCGGTGGCATCTTTGAACGCCTTTCCTCTGATCACTGGTATCTTCACGATCTCACCGCTGATCTTGACCGTGCTTCCGTTTTCGCCTTCTGTGCAGACGACAAGGTCCTTATCGATATCCATAACGCTGCTTATTCCGAGATATCTTTCGATCACTCTTGCCTCATAACTGTTGCAGAAGAGTGAGTCAGAGTAGTTCAGA
The DNA here is from genome assembly GCA_031254265.1 of Candidatus Methanoplasma sp. GTDB lineage: Archaea > Thermoplasmatota > Thermoplasmata > Methanomassiliicoccales > Methanomethylophilaceae > Methanoplasma. Next base: position 825 of record JAIRUV010000014.1, on the reverse strand, counting down.
GCGCTTTCTATGCTCTTCCGGCTCCACATCTTGTATACCTCCTGGGCGGGGTCCAGGGCTATGCTAGAATCGGAATCTCTTATTGCTTTCATCACTGAAATGTAATAATCAGGCTCCCCTGTGCAGAAATGTACATGTTTGGATCGCAAAGCGTTCTCTGTTAGCGTGATATTTAGACTGCTGGCACTTCCCTGCGGCCCTTGGTTGAAGATCACCTTTTGCTTCATCTCCGCATCATTCACAACTATGGCCTGTGATGATTCGTATCCTTTGACGTATACGAACTCGTCCATTATCAATCCAGACGCTTTCATATCATTCTCGTACCTGAGTGGAAAATCCTCGCCAACAAATGCGCATATCGCAGTCGGGACACCGAGCTTCGCAGCAGTCAGGGCAATATTGGTCCCGGTCCCTCCCAGCACAGTGCTCTTTGACAGGACGTCGACTGTCTCATTTATTTCCGGGAATCTCTTGATCGAGATTATCTGATCGATCGTAACGTGGCCGTAGACTGAAAGAAATGGTTTTCTGTCAACCATGCGACAAGTAGCATTTTGCTGTTATTAATGATTTTACGATGTCTTCCTGTTGGCCACTTTCTCATATAGAGATATCATCCTCTTCGCCACAGATTCCATGGAGTAGGATTCGGCCGTCCTTCTTGCGCTTGCAGACATGGAGCCTTTGTTTTCCAGGCATTTCATTATCGCTTTCGCACATTGTTCCGGCGTATCCTTGAAGAAGAATCCGTTCGTCCCGTCCTCAACAACATCCAGGAACGCCCTTCCATCCGAGCATGCTGCCGGAAGGCCGCATGCCATC
>JAIRUV010000135.1 GCA_031254265.1 Candidatus Methanoplasma sp. | reverse complement strand
AAAACCGCCTGTTTTTTCCTAAAATGTTGGATGTATAATCCAATATATTTTTATAACTGGGAGTGAGTACGCTGGATGGATAATCCAACTAGAGGGTGGACAAGTTGAACAACAATATGATCACAGTCGTCGCGGCGGTTGCACTCATAACGGCCGCAGAACGGACGACCACATGAGGGCGGAAAGTTGAAGCGACAGAAAGGAGAATCGTAAAGCATAACAAAAAATATAATAGTGTTACTAAATATTACGGGCACATAAGGATTTCATACCTCAACACAGAGGCATAATATGACGGACAACAAGATAATCGCAGTCGTCGCGGCGGCCGCCTCAGCGGCGGTGTTTATACAGTGATACCTCTACTGATATCGCCGGAAGGCATCAGGGTGCTGGTTGTCGGAGGCGGACAGGTCGCCTTAAGGAAATGCATACATTTTGAGGGTGCAGAAATCACTTTGATCTCGGAGAAGACCGTTCCAGGGATCGGGGACATCGTCCGGACCGTAATAGAAAAAAGGACCACGACTTCGGAGGTCGAAGGGATGATGAGGGATTTTGATATAATAGTGGCAGCAACGGACGACATGTCGCTGAACTCAGAGATAAGGGACCGCGCTCTGAGCCTCGGTCTTTACGTGAATTCGGCCCACGGCGGCGGCAATGTGGTGATACCGTCCGTCCTGAGAAGGAAAGGGTACACGGTATCCGTATCGACAGAAGGTAAACTTCCGGCTTTCCCTCCGTTCGTAGTGGGGGAACTTGAAACATTCTTGGACGAGAGGTTTGATGTTATGTTCGATGTTTTAGCAGAGTTAAGAAGGATGTGCGCAGGCAAAGGGACGCAGGCGGAGCGTTCGGAGTTCCTCAGGAAAGCCGCCCGCGACCCCGAAGTGAACAGATCTGTAAGAGAAGGCGATGCAGCATCCGCTTTGGAAAGGGCCAAGACCTTGGGGGTGCCGCTCTGATCATCAGCCTGCACGTGACACACTCAAGCGCGGGTGTCGAGGCCATGAGCACCGTTATGCAAGCGATGGAATCCAACATTTCCAAGTACTTAGAGAACACGATAGAAGAGAGCGAATACGTGATACTGAAGACATGCAATCGTTTCGAGATATATTTCGGCACGGACGATGCAGATTCTGTAAAAGAGGAGCTCGAATCTCTTGTAAAGAACGCGGCTCCCCGTTCAACAGAACAGGACCTCCCCTTCATACTTCAGGGGAAGGAGTCGGTCAGGCACCTTTTCAGAGTGTCGTGCGGCCTGGACTCCATGATAGTGGGTGAGAATCAGATACAGGGCCAGGTAAGGGAGGCGTATGTGAAGGCAAAGGAAGAGGGACATGTCTCCACATATCTTTCCAAACTCTTTGACAGGGCCCTTTCGCTCGGAAAGAGAGTAAGGACCATGACGCGCATAAGCGACTGTTCGCTTTCCGTGGGGTCCGCAGCCGTAGAATTGGCTGAAAAAAAGATGGAAGGGCTGAGCGGAAAGGCCGTTACGATAATAGGCGCCGGCAGCGTCGCCGCGACGATCGCGAAAAGCCTTGTGGACAAAGGCACGCGTACGGTGTTCCTTTCCAGCCGCACGTTCAACAGGGCTTCGGAGCTGGCAAAGATGATGGGAGGCACCGCCTTTAGGATGGACCATCTGGCATCGGCCATATCGGAGAGCGATGTTGTCTTCGTTGCGACCTCTGCCCCGCACATACTCGTCTCTCAGGATACCATAACGTCCGCCGGAGACAGGGACAGACCCCTGCTTGTCGTGGACGTGTCTGTACCGAAGAATGTGGATGATGCCGTCGGGGACATTCCCGGCGTATCGCTGGAGGCTATGGACGGGCTTAAAGGAGTGGCGGCGGAGAACATCATGAAGAGGATGTCTGAGATCTCGGAGGCAGAGCGCATCGTCAGCGAGGAGCTTGAAAGGGTCGATACCGACCAGCTGCTGGAGAAGGCCGACATAGTCATCGGAGAGATAAGCAGGAAAGCGGCGGCCATACGCGATGAAGAGCTTTCCAAGGCGAAGATAAGGGTCACGACAGCGGATATCGATGATGTTCTCAACGATATGTCAAGGGCTATAGTATCAAAGATACTTGCCGACGCCTACGATAATATGAGGAGTTCCTCCTTGAACGGTGAGAACAACATAATCGATGCCGCACGGTATCTTTTCGGATTGAGGTGAAATGATGTTCCCAAAGGATCGGATGAGGCGCAGACGAGCGAGCGAAAGGATCAGGAATATGCTGACGGAGACAAGACTGCATCCGGACGACCTTGTACTTCCTCTGTTCTTCAATGAGGCTCTGGACTCTGTCAGGTACACAGGGTCTATGCCCGGGGTCCCGACATATCCCCTGAGCGATGCGGAAAAGGTCGCCGAGAGGCTGCACTCCTCAGGGATCAACGCGGTCCTTCTGTTCGGCATACCCGGCCACAAGGATCCGGAGGGTTCCGGTGCGTACTCCGCGGACGGCGTGGTACAGAAAGCAATAAGGAAAATAGAGGCATCCTCGGACCTGCTTGTGATCGCAGACCTCTGTATGTGCGAATACACTGACCACGGACACTGCGGGATAATGTCCGGCGGAGGCGTGGATAACGACCTTACCTTAGCTCAGTACGGGAAGATCGCAAAATCCCTGGCGGATGCCGGAGCGCATATGGTGGCCCCCAGCGGCATGATGGACGGCCAGGTGTTGAGGATCAGAGAAGCGCTGGACGGCTCAGGCCACCGGGACATCCCGATCATGGCGTACAGCTCGAAGTTCTGCAGCTCGTTCTATGGCCCGTTCAGGGACATAGCCCACTCCGCTCCTTCGGTCTGCGGCAGGGAAGCCTATCAGATGAATCCCGCTAACGGGAGAGAGGCCATGTCCGAGATACAAAGGGACATCGAAGAAGGCGCGGATATCATAATGGTAAAGCCGGCGATGCCTTATCTTGACGTCATAAGACAGGCGAAGAGCGAGTTCCGCATCCCGATAGCGGCTTATCAGGTCTCGGGAGAGTATGCAATGATAAAAGCGGCGGCCGCGAACGGATGGCTTGATGAGCGCAGAACGATGATGGAATCGCTGATATCAATAAAAAGGGCCGGCGCGGACATACTGATCACGTATTTCGCCGAGGATATCCTGAAGGAGCTGGTCCGATGAACAGGGATAGGTCGTTCCGCGGCTATCAGGAGATGAAGGACCTTACCCCGGGCGGCGTATCGAGCCCGGTCAGGGCATTCGAACCCAGCCCCGTCTTCATGGAGAACGGCAGGGGATGCATCCTGACAGACGTCGACGGCAATGAGTATGTGGACCTCTGCATGGCCTACGGCCCCCTGATACTCGGTCATTCACATCCGGCAGCGGTATCGGCGGTAGAACAGCAGGTAAAGAAGGGGACGGTGTTCGGAACACCGTCAGTTCAAGAAAAAGAGCTTATTTCAGAAATATCGAAAAGGGTGCCCTGTGCGGAGATGGTGCGTTTAGTGAACTCCGGTACGGAGGCGACAATGCATGCGATACGTTTGGCGAGAGGGTACACAGGCAAACGCGGCATCATAAAGATGAAGGGAGGATTCCACGGCTCGCACGATGCTGTATTGTCTGATAACACACAGCGTTCACTGAAGAACGGGATACTGTCCGAGACCGCTTCCTTCACACATTCTGTGGAATACAACTCGGAGGAACAGCTGGGATCGTTACTCGATAGGATTGACGACATAGCCGCTGTGATAATGGAGCCTGTGCTCGGCAATGTCGGCATCGTTCCGCCGGAGAAGGATTATCTGGAAAATGTCAGGAAGATCACAAAGAAAGAAGGCGTTCTGCTGATATTCGACGAAGTGATAACCGGGTTCAGG
>JAIRUV010000041.1 GCA_031254265.1 Candidatus Methanoplasma sp. | reverse complement strand
CTCTTCTATGCCTGCCGCTCCGGCGATCGCCTTTGCAGTCCCTTTGGAATCCCCGGTCACCATGACCGTCCTTATCTTCATGTCTATGAGGGATGATACTCCGGATGCCGCGTTCCCTCTGATGCGGTCGGATATCACGATCGTCCCGGAGAACTCCCTGTCGATCGTTACGAAGACCGCCGTTTTTCCGTCGGAAAGGATGTTCGGCACCCCATCCTGATCCGCATTCGTGCCTGTGAAGTCCGCATTTCCGACCGCCACCTCTCTCCCATCCACCATACATCTGACCCCTCCGCCGGGCTCCGATGTGAAATCCGACGACCGGATGACCGCGATCCCCTTTTCTTCCGCATAGGAGACTATGGCCTTTGCCAAGGGATGTTCCGATCTTATTTCCGCAGATGCTGCGAACCTGATCAGGTCGGTCTCTGGTATCTTTGATATTATGCCGGTAACGCTGGGCCGTCCTTCGGTTATCGTCCCTGTCTTATCCATGATCACCGCAGTTATGCTTCCCGACCTTTCCAGCGCGGCCGCGTTCTTGAACAATATACCGTGTTCAGCCGCCTTTCCGGTGCCGACCGTCACGGCCAAAGGTGTGGCGAGACCCAACGCGCAGGGGCACGCTATTACCAGAACTGATATCAGGACAAGAACGGAGAACTCGATGCTTTTCCCAGAGATCAGCCATATCAGGCATGCTGCGGCAGCTATTATCATCACAGCCGGGACGAACACTGCCGCAACCCTGTCCGCGACCCTTGCGACAGGGGCCTTCGTGCCTTGTGCATCCTGTATCATCCTGACTATCTGGAACAATACCGTGTCCCTGCCTGTTCTTTCCGACACCATATTCAGACTGCCGTTGATGTTCATGGTGCCGCTGTATATCCTGTCCCCTGGGTTCCTGACGACAGGCATGCTTTCGCCTGTCAGCATCGACTCGTCCACTGAAGAACTGCCTTCCGCGATCGTTCCGTCCGCCGGTATCCTTTCGCCAGGCCTTATTATTATGATGTCGCCTTCCGTGATCCCGTCGGCCGATATCGTTATTTCTTTGCCGTCCCTTATGACATTGGCAGTGGGAGGTGCAAGATCCAGCAGCCCTCTTACCGCATCGTTCGTTCTGACCTTGGACCGTGTCTCGACATATTTCCCGACCGATACCAGCGTTATTATCATGGCCGCCGAGTCATAGACCAGCGAATGAGCGGAATGCTCTCCGGAGAATATCTGTAACGTGGCGTACAGACTGTAGACGACCGCGGCGGTTGTGCCCAATGCTATCAGGGTGTCCATGGTAGGTGTTCCAGAGAACAGTGCGGGGTATCCCTTTGTGTAGAACCGCCTTCCGGCTATCAGTACTGGGATGCAAAGTGCCAGCTGTATGACCGAGTATATCTCGGGCTCGCCGCTGAGCGGTATGTCCAGCCCGAACATCGGACCCATCGCGAGGATCGAGAGCGGTATTGTGAACGCTGCGGCGGTAATGAGTTCTTTCTTTGTCCTTGCCGCATTGGCCCGTTCCCTTTCCGCCAGCGCGTCCGGGTCGTCCTCCAGCACATCATATCCGGCCTTCTTTATCGCTGAGACGATCTGCTCCCTTCCCGTCCTGGAACTGTCGTACAGGACCGATACGATATTGTTGGAGAAATTGGCGTTCGCCTCCTCAACCCCGTCCAGCTTCCTCAGGGCTTTCTCTATGGCGGAGGAACATGCGGCACATGTCATCCCGTCTGTCCTGAGGTTCATCCTATCTGTGTTGCCGCTCATCAGAACAGTCCGCGCCTGATCTTCGATCTGAAACCGGCATCCAGCACCGCGCGTATGAGGTCTTCTTCCTTTACTCCCTCCTGCACGACGGAGGCGGTCCCTTTCTTAAGGTCGACATTCACGCCGCTTACTCCGCTGATGCCGAGAAGGGTATCGCTGACCTTTTTCGAACACATTTCGCAGGACATGCCCTCAATTTTCAGAACCGTTTTTGCCATGATTCATAATCCGGGTGGGGATATACATCACTTGTCCCCTCCCGTCACTTCCTCGGGTCCTGGTCCTCGGATGAGCAAATTATAAACAAGTAATGACATTCGACCGCGTGGGCAAATGAAGGGGCTGAAGGATTACGTCACGACCATACCTGACTTCCCGAAAGAAGGCGTACTGTTCAGAGATATAACAACGGTCATCGAGGACCCGGAGGGTTTCAGGCTTGCGGTGGAGGGGCTGATCGATCTGTTGAAGGACGTGGATTTCGATCTTGTACTGGGTTCGGAATCCAGAGGGTTCGTCTTCGGCGCGCCTGTGGCGCATGCGATGGGGAAGGGGCTTGTCCTTGTACGGAAAAAGGGAAAGCTGCCCAGGGAGACCATCTCGGAAAGCTATGATCTGGAGTATGGGCAGGCCGTTCTGGAGATGCATACGGACAGCATCAGGAAAGGACAGAAAGTAGCGATCATCGACGATCTCATAGCGACCGGCGGCACGACGGGCGCGGTGATAAGGATGGTCGAAAGGCTCGGCGGGGAGGTCGTCAGGATCTGTTTCGTAATAGAGCTTGCCGGCCTGAACGGAAGGGAATCGCTCAAAGGATATCCGGTGGAATCCCTGATCGTCTATGATGGCAAATAAATGATCCTCTGAGGACATGCAGCCGAAGTTGCAGTGATTTTCATCGTAATTGTCGCTGTATTTGTCACGCATTCCCAATATGGAAAGAATTGATTGATATTGGCAAGTTATGCAATAATTAGTAGTATTTCTTTTAGTTAGCTTTATCTATTATTAGTTTAATACTGATTTGTGATACATATTGTTTAAAA
>JAIRUV010000015.1 GCA_031254265.1 Candidatus Methanoplasma sp. | reverse complement strand
TTCTTCTCGCTGACCTCATGGATACAACGCCTTTCGAGGTCGGATATCTCTCTCTTCTCCAGGATCTTTATTTGTTTGCAGGCTTTTTCGGTTATAGCAACATACTGTTCCCCGAGATGCAGAGCGGACAGGCTTTCCGTCAGTCCTTTGTCGGTTATGCCTTCTTCGAAGAACCTGTCTAGGACGTAGAACATCCTGTCGTCGGCTATCTTGCCGATGACAACGTCGTAGCCATTGAGCATTCTCTTATACTTTTCATATAGCGCTGTTCCGATGTACGTGTCCATTTTGCCACGCGAGTATGCGATGAGCATTGCCCATTCGATCCCAGCAGGAACGTGAAGCACATTCAGGCCAGTGAGGTCGATCTCGACCACGTAGAATAATGCTTTTTCGGAAGAATAGATCAGGGTCAAAGGCTGATGCGCCTGCGTCCCCATATAGAATCCCCTGCCGAAATCACAAGAACTCCGGCTCATCGGCCGGATCTCTCCTTCTATGCCTGTCCGGGATCCATGATAAAGAACTGCCTTGTTACCTTCCGTTCTGTGTCTGGGTATGTCCTTCATGATATGACTGAAGAGGTCTATGCCGTTCTCTTTCACTATGTCATGGATCTTTGCTTGGACGATCCTGCTCGGGGCAGTTTTGTTGTTCTCCCATCTGGTAACAGCCAGCCGTTCGACTCCGATCTCTTTTGCGAGCTCGTCCTGGCTCAGCGACAGCTCTTCCCGTATGTGTCTTATTATCCTGCTTAGGTCCATTTGCTCATTATTGTATCTTATTGACGTTATTTAATTGTATCATAAGATACATTTGAAGTCCTGATCATCTCCGCTATGCTAATACATGCCTGAGGTAAAAAAAACATCCCGGGTCGTGCCGGGAAGTTTGGAAACTTATTTCGTCAGCGCTTTAATCGGCCGCCCTTCGATATATCCCCTCTGCCCCACCGGCATGAACTGGAACCTCGGCGCGTCAGCATCCGCCCATTCGAAACCATAGAGTTTCGGATCGAACTTGTCTATGGCGCCCCAGATATCAGCGATGGCCTCATCGAAACCATTATCATCATATGGTTCGCCTTGGAATACCATCATCTTACATTGTTCCAGTTCTATCGTCTCGAACCCTTCTGACACCTCGCCGCTGTAGCCGAACGGTACCTCCACCCCCAATACGTACTTAGATGTGCCCTTTTCGATCAGCTTCTCCGGCAGCCAGAACCCTGCCGGCTCGTACAGCGCCTCTCTGATGCTTTCCAGAACTCCCCAGACGTCGCAGCCTGCCTCGTCGCAATATCCGAAATACTCCTCTGCCTTTATCCCCCGTTTTATTATCGCCTTACGCTTGGGCCTTTCGACCACTTGGGTAAAGACCGTCTGCTTCTCTTTCTTTTCCATTTTCCTTCCCTCTTTGTTGCTCACGAGGTAACGGATCAATACCGAATAAGGGATGAAGAACCTTACTTGGGTCGGATGCGTCTTGTACGTCTCCGGGGAGAGGCCGAACTCCTTCGAGAATGCTCTCGTGAATCCTTCGTGGGTATCGAAGGCGCAGCCGGATGCTACGTCCGCTATCCTGACATTCCCGCTCATCAAGCGCTTTGCTCCGTGCGTGAGCCTGTAGCGCCTGATATACTCGAATGGAGTTGAGCCGGTCAGTTCCTTGAATATCCTCAGAGAGTGGGACTGAGAATAGCCTGCCGCTTTGCTCAGATCCTCCAGTGTGATCGACTCTCCTATGTGTTCCTCGATATGGTTCTGCATCCTTTGAACTGCCTTTGTAGCTTCATAGGTTGCCAATCCGTTTCCTCCATCCAGTATACATGGTCAAGCACTTCTTATATTTTTATTGACCAGGATTGCTATTTTGTCAGTTTCGAAAGAAAAAGGCGATCTCGATATGACAGAGAAAGCGACCGGCGGCATCGTACTTGTTATGGAGAGACTTAGAAGGAGAATAGTACAAAATAAAATAACATAAATGTATAATTAATTGTCATTTTTGGCTATAACATAACTTATATGTTTATTTAATGAAAACATTTATCTATTAAGATACGGATGGGCCATCATCATGGAACGCTACGGGGAGAACTATTCGCTGTCCGACATAGAGATAGCCGAGGACATCGGAAGGAAGATACAGAGGATCAGACTCAACGAGAACATCACAAGGGATGAGCTCCAGTATATCACCGGCGTGCACAGCAAAACAATAGGCGACGCAGAGAAGGGAAAGAACATCACGCTGATCACCTTGATAAGCATCCTGAGGGGGCTGAAGGCATTAGACCTCCTCGGCCCTCTCGTAGAGGATGAACCGATAAGCCCCGTGGCATTGGCGATGAATAACGGGAAGGTCCGCAAACGGGCAAGCCGGAAGGACTGATCGCATGGATAAAGAACGTGTTACACGCGTCATATTGTGGGGTAATACGGTCGGCTATGCCACATGGAATCAAAAGGAACAATGCGCCGTCTTTCAGTATGACCCAGAGTTCTCAAAAAGCGGGTATGATGTTGCACCTCTGATGATGCCTCTTGCATCCCGGCCCTACAGATTCGGATCGCTCAGCAGAGAAACGTTCCGTGGCCTTCCGGGAATGCTTTCCGATTCTTTGCCGGACAGTTACGGGAATGCGCTGATAGATAAGTGGATCGATAAAAACAATATCCGAAGATCGGATTTCACTCCGCTCGACAGGCTCTGTTATATCGGGAAGAGAGGCATAGGCGCACTGGAATACGAACCAGCGGTTGGAAAGGCATATGACGGCAGGATCGATGTGAACAAACTATCAGACCTTGCGGCAAGCGTTCTCAGCGACAGAGAGGAATTCCGGTCTGACCTGACATGTGAAGGGTTGGAAGAGCTTCTGAGCGTCGGTACCTCTGCGGGAGGTGCGAGGGCAAAGGCCGTTATTGGGATCAATGAAAAAGGAGAGGTACGCTCGGGACAGGCCGGCCTCCCTGACGGCCATTCGCATTGGCTGATCAAATTCGATACGGAGCCGGACCGCTCAGGCAAGATCTGGTTCTGCCGGATAGAATATGCATATCATGAAATGGCAAAGGATTGCGGAATTGACATGACAGAATGCCGCCTGTTAGAGATAGGGAATAAAGCCCACTTTATTACAAAAAGATTCGACCGCATCAAAAATGAAAAGATACATACCCAGACCCTTTGCGCATTGGCACACTTCGATTTCAGGGTTCCTACGGGTTCCTATGCAGACCTGATGAACATAACAAGGCACCTCCAAATGCCGTACTCGGATCAGGAGCAGGTGTTCAGAAGGATGGTGTTCAACGCAGTCATGAGGAATCGGGACGACCACACAAAGAACTTCTCTTTCCTTATGGCGAAGGACGGCAGATGGAGATTGTCTCCTGCATATGATATGACGTATGTTTTCGACCCCGCGGACCGGTTGGCACAGCAGCAGCTTATGTCCGGTCCGCAGGATATCACAAGAAAGGACCTGATCGCATTCGCCGACAGAATGAACATCGGAAATGCGGCCGATATCATCGACACGATAATATCGGTGTCCGCAGAATGGAAACGTTACGCGAGATCCTCCGGCGTCCCGGAAAGGACAGCGGATAAAATAGATGCCGTCCTTCTGAGAGATATCTGATGATCCGGGATCGGCAACACCTAACACGGAAAAAAGAGACGGACTGAACACCCTTCGGAGACATTCAGTCCTTTTCCTTTGTCAGGAAATCGTTGTTGATCACTTTGAACGATAACTTATCGTTGCCGGCGCGTCCGTATTCGCGTGTGCGTACAACGATGCCTTCTTTATCGAGCCCGCTGGAATACTTGCCTTTAGCCCTCTCGAGGAGTTCCGGCAGCGTATAACAGAAGCTGTCTCCCGTCTCCTCTATGGGGACGCTCTCGATGCCCAGCTTTTCGCAGTAGGACAGTATCTCGTCCAGCCCGCCTCTTCTGAGCCTGTCGT
>JAIRUV010000013.1 GCA_031254265.1 Candidatus Methanoplasma sp. | reverse complement strand
GAGCCCATATACATCTCGGGGCTGCCGCCGTTCTCGAAATAATATATCCTGGAGTGCTCCAGGAATATGTCGACGATGCTTGTCACGGTGATGTTCTCCGATACTCCTTTGATACCCGGCCTGAGACAGCACAGCCCCCTGATATTGAGGTCTATTTTGACGCCTGCCATTGATGCTTTGTAGAGTTCCGCGATCACGTCCGAGTCCACCAGGCCGTTGGCCTTCATGATCACGTGTGCTTTCTTACCCTCTCTGTGGTTATCCGCTTCCCTTTTTATTTTTGCGATCAGTGCTTTCTTAAGGGTCATCGGAGCAACGAGTATGTGCTCATATTCCCTCGGGCCGAAGACCCCTGTCAGCGCGTTGAAGAGTTCTCCGACGTCCTCGCCGATGCTTTTGTCCGTAGTCAGGAAGGATATGTCGCAGTACTGCTTCGCGGTGCTTATGTTATAGTTGCCGGAGCTCAGATGCGTATATCTTATCAGCTTATCCTTCTCCAGCCTTACCACCTGCAGCATCTTCGAGTGTACTTTCATCTCCACCGGGCCGTAGACCATATGCACGCCTATCTTCTCGAGCTCCTTTGCAAGGTAGATGTTGTTGGTCTCATCGAACTTCGCACGCAGTTCCATAAGGACGGAAACGGTCTTCCCCTTTTCCCTTGCCCGTCCGAGGGCGTTTATGATGGAACGGTCCTTCCCCGTCCTGTACAGGCAGATCTTTATGCTCTGAACATTCGGATCATCTGCCGCTTCATTGAGGAAACGTACGATGATGTCGAATGACTCATAAGGATGGAAAAGTACCCAGTCCTTCTTCTTTATTGTATCGAATATGTTCATGCCGTCTCCGAACTCCGGCGGGATGTACGGGACGAATCCCTTCTCTTTGAGCTCCGGCATATCGAGGGACGCTATCTGCCAGAGGTCCGTCAGCAGCATCCCTCCGAGGGATGCTGTGTGTATCTGGTTGTCCCTGAGCTTCAGATTCTTCCCGAAAAGTGATATCATCTCATTGGGCATCCCCTCTTCGACCAGCATCCTTACCGGGAACCCTATGTCCCTTGAGTCCAGGGATGTCTCCACTGCAGACATGAGGTCGCACGCTTCATCTATGGTCGCCTCTATGTCCGCGTTCCTTGTCACTCTGAAAATGTACGCCTCCGTCACTTTCATTCCGTGGAATAGCTCATGTATGTTGGATTTGACTATGTCCTCCAGCTGGACGAAGTCCATGCCGGGAGGTCCCGAAGGTATCCTGACGAACCTCGGCAGTATGCCCACCGGGACCTTCACCCTTGCATATACATGTCCGCTCTTGACGCTTATCTTCACTGCGATGTTCAGGGAATTGCTGGATATGAAGGGGAACGGGTGGGAGATGTCCAGCGCGAGAGGGGTCAGCAGAGGGTGCACCCTCTCCCTGTAATATTCTTCGACCCATTGTTTCTGATCGTCAGATAGCGACTCGATGTCGTGTATCCTTATGCCGCAGCCGTTCAGCTCTTTCCTCAGACCGGACCAGCATTCCTCGTAACCGTCCACCAGATTATCCACTGACGCATTTATCTCTTCCATCAGGGCCTTGGTGTCCCTGTAGACATCGGGACCTATCGCTATCAGGCTCTTGCTCTCTTCCTTCTGCAGAAGCCCCGGGACCCTTATCATGAAGAACTCGTCCATGTTCCCGTACGCAATGGCAAGGAACTTCACCCTTTCAAGCAAAGGGACCTTCGGGTCGCCGGCTTCAGCGAGACATCTGCGGTTGAACTCGAGCCATGAGAGCTCCCTGTTTATGTAGAGACTGTGGTCGTATAGGTCGATTTCCTCCATCGGATCATTTTCCTCTTATCCTGACCGAGTCGGAGTGGGCGTACAGCCCTTCCGCTTTCGATATCGCCTCTATCGTGGGTGCAAGGGCGGCGAGTCCGTTCTTCGATATGATCTGGACCGTGGATGTTTTTCTGAAATGGGAAACGTTCAGTCCCGACATTGTGGCCGAGTGTCCTGCGGTGGGAAGGACATGGTTGGTGCCTGATGCATAGTCCCCTGCCGCGATCGGGGTGTAAGGGCCGATGAATATCGACCCTGCATTGGTTATCATGGAAAGGATGTCCAGAGGGTCCCTTACCTGGATGGACAGGTGTTCCGGGGCTATGCCGTTCATTATCTCTGCGGCAAGCTCTATGTCCCTCTCCACAATATAGCCTGAATTCCTCAGTGCGGTGAGCATTATCTCTTTCCTCGGAGCGTTCTTCATCTGCTTCTCCATGTACGACCAGACCTTTTTCGGAAGTTCAGGGTCCGTGGTCACCAGTATACAGGCGGACGACGGGTCGTGCTCAGCCTGTGCCAGCATGTCCGCCGCGACGAACTCTGCGTTCGCGGTGTCATCCGCAAGGACCCCGATCTCGCTCGGTCCGGCCGGGAAGTCGATCTCCACATGCTTCCTGAGGAGGGTCTTAGCAGCCGTCACATAAACGTTGCCGGGCCCCACTATCTTCTGCACAGGCTCTATCGATTCCGTCCCCAACGCCATGGCGGCCACTGCCTGCGCCCCTCCGACCTTATATATCTCATCCGCCCCGGCGATGTCCATCGCCACAAGCGTAAGGGGGTTCACAGGGGGCGGGGTGCAGCATATCACCTCTCCCACTCCCGCCACCCTTGCCGCTATTATGCACATGAGCGCCGTGGAGGGATAGGATGCTCTTCCGCCGGGTATGTAGCACCCGACCCTCTCCAGCGGGGTGCTCTTCACGCCCAGCGTGATGCCGGGCTCGATCTCCTTCAGCCAGAGGTCCTCCGGCACCTGGAGTTCATGGAAACGTTGTATGTATTCTGCGGCTGTCTCGAGCTCATCCAGAAGGACGGGGTCGATCTCCTCGTACGCCTCTTCGATCTCGTCCCTTGAGACCTCAAGCTCATCTATCGCCAACTTGTCGAATTTCAATGTAAGATCGAACAATGCTTTGTCGCCTTCGAACCTTACGAGATCGATTATGTCCTGTACGGCATCAGTCACCTCGTCTGTCGCCGACCTTCTATTCTCTTTCCAAAAGCTCTCATTGACCTGTTCCCACATGATTTACCCTATTGATTCAGAGCATTTATATTATACGGCACCCAGTAGGAACAGTGAACTAGGCCTGAACCGGCGGCCGGATGCATATGCTAAAACAAAGGCCTGCACAGGGCCCGAACATCGCTGAGCGTATGATTTATTAACGGCGGGGGGCATGGAGTTGCGGCCGGATGAAGAAAATATTAGGCTGAGAAGTGATGAGCCCTATGAGTGCTGACGGCCGTTATTCTTCGTAGATCTCCTCAGAAACGATCCTGCCGGACATGTAAAGAATCATGTCGCAGAGCTTCAGCCCGGAACCCCACCTCATTATATAGTTCCCGTTGTCGGTGACCTCCATCTTGGGGATCATCCTTCTGAGGGATTCGTTCTTTCCTTTGAGTCGGTCGTCGGCAGGGATCGTAAAAACTCTCCACGGGTCCCCTCTGACGCTTTTCAGCCTGAAGGCATAGACTGGGAGCAGA
>JAIRUV010000136.1 GCA_031254265.1 Candidatus Methanoplasma sp. | reverse complement strand
TCAAGCTCGTCAAGGTCTATGTCCCTTTTCCTGGGCCTGTTTATCTCCAGCACGAACGGCCGTCCGTCGCCGAGCATCCTGGCGTCAATGTCCTCCCTCCCCATTCCATGGAAGAAGTGTTCCTCTCCGCCGGACATCTCCAGCGCGATGTCGCCTATTATCTCCTGAACGGACGTCTGGTACATCTTTCCGGTCCCTCCGCATCTGGGACATCCTTTTCCCTTGCATGCTCTGCAGGGCCATATGGTCTGAGGTATCTCGCGGCTGTACTTGGTGTATCTTCCGGCTATGAATATCGGCGCTATGTCGAGGGAGACATCCGCAAATCTGGTATCGATGCAGGCGACCACCTGAGGATTCTTGAACTCCACGGGGCGGTTGATCATAGGGAGGGCAAGTTTACCTATCTCTCTGTTGAGCTCGGTCTTGATCGACTCTGCATTCTCCAGGCCGTACTTCTCCCAGAGAACGGTCTCTCTGGCAGAGATGTCCGGCTCCACTCTGGAGCCTACGAGGAAGTTGTCTGAATCTATGCTGTTTATGCTGTCCGCCACAGCGCATGCGAACCTGTCCAAAAGGTCGAACACGTTCTCGCAGAGGCTGCAGAACTCCGCATCTGGGACATCCTTTCCATTCTCTGACAGGGCATCCTTTATCATCCTGCCGCGGGCATCGTTGGTCATACCGGTCCCGAGCTTTCCGAACATCCTTCCGAGACAGCGGTCGCAAAGACCGCAGGATGCCAGCTCGCCGGCTTTGTCTAAATTGTCAGATATCCAGTCCTCCATGGGAACAACTCACAGGTCAAATCCCATCTCGGCGATCCTGAGCCTCGGGCGCTGGCCTTCAAGATAATGGTACACAGTGGCATGTTCGCTCCCGTTCAGGATGAGTTCCACCGCATGTTTAGCCACAGGAAGGCTGACGGAGTTCCCGATCAGCGATACGGTGTTCCCGTATACGGACATATAGCATCCGGTCAGCTCCTCTATTATCCTCCGGGTCTTGCCGCCCGTGCCTATCAGCCTGCCCCTGACCCTTCCGAGCTGGTTGGGCCTGTCTCCTGCCACTTCTTTCAGGTCTATCGCTTCAAAGTATTCGTCATCCTCGAAGAGCCTCAGCGCCCTGTCAGGATTGAAGCCTCTCCCTATCGCTTTCAGGACATCCATGATCTTGAGCGCCATAAGGGGGTCCGTGCCTTTCGCTTCCTCATTGAACAGGATCCCTCCTTCGGCATCGATGTCCAGCCTTATACCGGACATTTTCTCGATCATCTTTTTCGTCTCGCCGTTCTTTCCGATAAGCGTACCGACGCGGTCGCTTGGTATCCTCACGGACCTCATTCCTCTTCCTCTCCGTCGTCATCCGTTCCGTTGATCGTCTCTTCGACTACTTTCTCCAATTCTATGATATCTGCCCCTCTGTTCCTGAAGAAGCGGTTGATGTTCGTGATATCCCTTATAAGCAGGTCCTTTGCATTGAAAAAGTCACTGGTCATGGCCTGTCCGCAGTCTATCATAATAGGCTGTCCTTCCCAGACAAGCACGTTGTATTCGCTAAGGTCCCCGTGTACCAGATGGGCATCCTTCCACCCGTCTATTATGAAGGACAGCACCTCGTCGTACATCTCGGTCGGATCGTCAAGCTCCACATCTTTCAGTTGGGGGGCAGGGCGGGTCTCATCCCCGATATACTCCATCAGGAGGCAGTTCTGGTCGAAGGCGAACGGCTCGGGGACCGGCAGTCCCGCTTCCGCATACCTCTGGAGGTTCCTGTACTCCTTGTTCACCCATGCATAGATGAGCTTCCATCTGTTTCCAGCCACGCCTTTGAACCTCGGGTCGCCCTCGATGTATTTGGCGACCCTTTTGAAGGTTGCTGTGGAGGTCCTGAAGATCTTGATCGCTATCGGGCCACCGTCCCCGTCCGTCGCAAAGAAGACATTGCCCTCCTTCCCCGTGGAAACGGGATACTGTACGGTATCAATGTGGCCGCCCTTCATGAACTCGTATATTGTCATCAGGGTCTTCCTGTCGAACACTTCCCCGTCGGTCTGCCTCTCGTCACCGGTCTTGTTGGTCTTAAGAGCGTCCACGCGCTTCTCCAGATAGGAGTATTTCTCATCGTAGGAAGGCAGTCAGAACACCACCTTTTCAAAAAATATCCAGGTTCTTCGGCACTTTGCCCTTCTTGCTGAGGTTCACAGCCTGGGTCCTTGTATATCTGAACCTCACATCGCACTTATCTGGTTGGAAATCCCACAGGGAAACGACAAGGAGGTCCCCTTCGCGTATCCACATCCTTTTTTTGATCTTCCCCGGGATACGGCCCACTCTGGATACGCCGTCCTCGCACATAACCTTGATCTTTGATGCGCCGAGCAGCTGGTCGGCTATCCCGAACATCTCGCCTTCTTTTATATTCGGCATACGTACGCGCGATACATCCTCCTCTGTGCTCTCTAACGGTTGTTCCACTGTCGTCATTTGATGACCTCCGTGCAGGCATGTAACATTAATCTCTTTTAAAGGTTATCCTATAATCTGTGATCTGAGGGATGCGCAGGCTCATCCCGTTCAGATCTTCGCGTTTGTTCCTTGCACAGCGTCAGCCATCTGACGGAAGGTCAGCGCCTGCCGCTCTTGGCCGGGATGATATCCTCCTCCACAGCCTTCCCGTACGGACACACGAGGTTGCATATCGTACATTCCATGAACCCGCGCTCGGTGATCCTCCGTATGTACTTCTCCCACTTCTTGTCGGGGACCGGGTCGAACTCGTGCGCTACCACGCAGCTGTCATAGTCCAGTTTTTTACCCGGCTCGACACCCTGCGAAGGCCCCGGGATCAGCGCGCGGTACGGGCAGCCCTTCACGCAGAGGGACTCCTTCTTACAGAGCGGCTGCTCTGCGCAGAGGTCCCTCTCGAACGGTTTTCCTTTTTTCAGGTCAGCGGTGGTGAACAATCCTATCCATCGGACCCTGGGCCCGTATTCGGGAGTGATCACTTGGGTGTTGTGGCCTATGAATCCCAGGCCGGCAAGGCTCGCAGCCAGTTTCAGGTGCACAGTGGGTGCGGGGACGGTCCTGAACCCTTTCTCCCTCTGGATCCATTCGCTTATCCTCCATCCCCTTGTCTCCAATGTTTCGTAGTAAAGATTGTAGTATTCCGCCCCTCCGCCGCTGAAATCCCCTCCGGAAGCGTTGACGGCTGTATTCATGCCTTCGTCCCAGATCACCATTCCGAGTACGATGATCGACCTGGCATCCTCTATCTTCGCTCTTTTCATGAACTCAGAGGGTTTTTCCAACCCTCTTCCATCCGGGAAACCGATTTTTTCCAGCTTGGAGATGTCAGCCACTCCGAACAGTTGGAATCCGTTCTCCTCAGAGACCTTCCTTATCTCATTTTCAATACTCATCTTCCTCACCTATTGCAGTTTACGGCGTCAGCCGTTGAAAAAAACAATCGTTTCACAGGTGTCCTGTGCGTTAAAGACATGTTTATACGTAAATCTATAAAAAACTATTTTAACCATTTCAATTATGAGCGCCGTAAGCTCTGGTAGTGTAGCGGCCAATCATTCGGCCCTTTCGAGGCCGACACCCGGGTTCGAATCCCGGCCAGAGCACCATACTCTCATTGCCTGAGGATCTTTTTGCGGTAGGCTTCGCTCTTCTGTGCTATCTCCTCAGCATTGTCCCTGTTCACGATATGGACCTCCGGCAGCTTCTTCGGATTGGATTCCAGCATAGCAGACATGAGATACGGGTCCGGGAAGTCCTTCTTTTTCAGCGTCTCCCTGTTCCAGTTCTCCACAAGGTCGAAGACCGCTTCTATCCCTTCGTTATAGAATTCCTGCACCAGCACCGCCGCTGCGGTGCAGTCCCTTGACATCACGGCGACATTCGACTTCCGGACAGCGAAGTCGCAGCCGTTGAAGGACAGAGCGAGGCCGCCTCTGTCGCATACCGTTTCAAGAGCATAGATGTCAGTTATGTCCCCTCCGATGAACGCAGTGCCTTCGAATTCGATCTGCGTCCTTTTTTTCAGGTCGATAAGGAAATACGCCTTCTCGTTGGCTCCTACCGCCCGCATGTTCCTCATGATCTCTGATGCCGAAAGCTCCCTGATCTTGTCATTGAAGATCTCGTCCAGAGTCTTTATCATCTCGATCTCGTCCTGCTTGAGCTTTACCGGCACATTCAGCTTGTATTCGTGCCTGGGCACCCTCAGACCGGTTATCCTGCCCGCCATTTCCCGTACGGCCTTTGCTTCATGCCTGCTGATCAGATTATCATCAAAGGACAGGTCGGTACAGTCCACCACCGTGCTCGGGATGTCCAGCTGGTCGCGGAGGTTCATGACGTTGTGCTCGTAGGAGGACGTTGTGATGAATGTTGGCAAAGTGTCTGTCAGGTGTTTCATGACCCTCTTCGCCTCAGGCATGATGTTCAGGGTGTTCCTGCAGTGTTCCATTGCTGCATAATCGGTAATGCCGAACGCCTTCAGGAAAGGTGCTATGAACCTCACGGTGTTCCCGGAACGACCGTCAGACCTGTTCAGCACATAGGCCACCATATCATCATAACGGGATATCAGGTCGTAGAACGCGTCCCCCTTGGGAATGAACCGCTGGCACAGGTCCCTGGAGCTGTTGTTCAGCTGGAGGAAACCTCTGCAGCTGCAGACAAGCTGTTTATCGTGCATAAGGCCTATCTCTGCAAGTGGGTCGTACTCGTTCATCGTATACCTTCAAAGCGATCTTTCGACCTCGGAGGTCGCATCATACGGTCTTTCAAGAACGCTGCCGTCCGCCACCAGCTTCTTGTCCTCTATCCGTACTTCGCCAGAGGCGAACAGTCCTATCGTGGACACGATCAAAGGAAGTTCGCGTTTTGCCCCTTCGTCCCTGATCCTTCTGAAAAGGGGCTCTTCTGTTCCTTCGTTCTTGATCACATCCTCCAATGACGTGGCGGCCGCCTTTTTCTCAAGGTCCTTCCAGAGTCTGTCGAACGCCTTGCCCCTGATCGGGAACCGGCAATAGGTGAGAGCGTCGCCCCCGTCCCATTCTTCTGTGCAGATGTGGATCATTATTCCATGTTCCGTTGCTTTTTTTCTTATAAGTTCCCATATCACTTCTTCCCAGGTCCCTTTGGGGCCGTCCGGCAGCGCAGGGTGGAGATTGATCATATCGTATTTTCTGCATGTCTCGTCGTCCATCCACAGCATATATCCAGCGAGCACGCCCAGGTTGAAAT
>JAIRUV010000048.1 GCA_031254265.1 Candidatus Methanoplasma sp. | reverse complement strand
GTCGATGATACTGCTCGTCGTCACACCGCTGCTGAGAATGATCTCTTTCACATCATGCGCGCCGCTTTGGTAGATGCGGTACGCTGATGTCCATCCGGCAGGTGCATCTTTCTTGATAGTCAGGATATCCTTGGTGCTGTCGTATTGATAATAATCTTTCCAGTTGCCTGCTGCCGCACCGTTGAGAGAGCCGTCGCTGTCGTTGAGATCTATTTCTGTCCAGGAGGATCTGATCCCGTATACAAAGTAGATCGTCCTGTCGCCTGAGATATCTTCGCTCGACAGGTCATCGATGCTAGGATTGAAGTCCGTTCCCGAATTGTCCGGTGCGCTGTCCCACTTATATCCTAAAATCGTGTACCCCTGAACACTCGGCACGGTCTCGCTGTAGAGACGTATATCTTTGAGAACGTAAGTCTCTCTGCTGCTCTGTCCGATCGGATTGCCGTATGCGTCTACATAATATTCGAAGATAGAATAAGACTGGTCATTTTCTGCTATGAGGGGCTTCCCGTTGCCCGCTTGGACATCCGACCACGCCCCATTCTCACTGTCCGGCACATCGAACAGCCCTGCGCCCATCGATATCGTGATCGCCATCACCGTCAGCACTGCTGCCATTGCCCAGTGCTTCATGTGGCGGTTCCCGATTATTCTCTTCTTTGATCCATGTTGCATTTTAATAAGCCCCCTCTAAAAACGATGTTGAAAGACCCCCGCACGGATAACGTATCCTACGGAAGATTCGTTTGGCAAAATGTTTGTATGAAAGCCGCAGGCATAGCCTGCGGCGTAAACTTTATTTGACGATCGACGGCATATATGCTTACGCCGGCGGTTGTTAAACATATTGTGTCAGAAAAAACAAGGTCTCTTTGGTGCAGGATCTCATTTCTATGCTGCCCTGCTCCTCGAATGTGCTAACGGTGAATGCGTACGACCGGCATCTACGCTGATGCTGACTTGCGAAATATACTGAATCCCCCCTCTCATTTTATCATTTTCAATCGTTCCAGAGGTAATTCAATTTTTTTTAAAATCGTTCGCCGCTGCGTGTGGTTAGCGGCGGGTTCTCCTCTTTGATATTGTTACTATATACATCGTCACCATACTATATAGAATGTCGTTAGCTATGTGATACATGATCTGATGCTCAGAACATACAAAAAACAGCCGGGCCGTTTTCTGCAATCATTATAAATGATGTATCTCTTCCTGATGTTATGGTTCGTGTGGGAAAAGCGGATACGCATGTTCACACAGAGTATTCTGGGTTCGGAAAGTTGGGGGTGCTCCGCTTTCCAGAATCCGTGTCCAAACCACAGTCGGTGGTGGAACGCTCCAGGAAACGAGGGTTTGATGTTGTCTGCATCACAGACCACAACGAGACGGCCGGCGCGTTCATTGCACAGGAGTATGCTAAGAAATATGATGATGTGGAGGTTGTCATCGGCGAAGAGGTCACGACGGAGGACGGCGAGATAATCGGCCTGTTCCTTACTGAAAAGATTCAGCCCTTCCTTACGATAGAGGAGACAATTGACATCATCAGGGAGCAGGGCGGCCTGACCATTGCCCCCCATCCATTCAGCCTTCATGTGCCTGGTCTGAAAGAAAGGATATTCGATATCGATCTGGACGGCTTCGAGGTCCTGAACGGGGGGCATCCCGATAGATATTCCAACGCCGTCGCCCAGATGGTCATGGACCGGCATCCCGGAAAATGGGCGCCTTTGTCCGCCAGCGACGCACACTCGAAGTATACCTTCGGCTATTCCTGGACGGAGTTCGAAGGCAACACCGCCGAAGACCTCAGAAAAACGATACTCAATAAGAGAACGGTCCCCAGAGGGAGAACCGCCCCGGTCCTCGGCGAGGTGCAATGGAGCATGGAGGTGGTGCTGGTGGGACAAAAGCTTATGTACAGGTCCCTCAGAGGGAAACTTCCCGACAGGGAGGACCACTTGCTCATCGGGAAGATCAACAGCCTTACCGACCTTATGAAAGCGACGGGGATAATCGGCGGTTTCATGTACCTTTTCCCTCCGGTATCCTTCATTGCGACGCTTGCGAGCACCACTTACCTCAACAGGGGAGCAAGGCGCATGCTGCGCGATATGGAGCAAAGGCTGGAAGAGATAGACGATATCATCAAGGTCATCGACGTCCAGAACGGCCAAACGGAAAGCTGATACCATGGAACCCGCCGCCTACAAGATATCTGTCGCTGTTCCTGCAGAGTACAAGGATGAGCTGATGGATGCGGTGAACGATTCCATGCAGCAGATATATCCGGGATACGACAGGACATTCTCCATTACCATGACAACAGGAACATGGAGGCCGCTGGAAGGATCCGACCCGCATACTGGCAGGATCGGGGAGATATCTGTTGAAGAAGAGCTCAGGATAGACTTCGCGGTGAAAGCGGATGACCTGAAAAACGTGATCCGGGCCATACGGAAGGTGCATCCTTACGAAGAGCCTGCCATAGACATAATGCCCAGGCTCCTCTGGAAGGACGTCATTGGTCTTTGAGTTTCACCGAGAATATGCCGTCGAATGTTCTCTGCAGCCGGTGTATCTTATGGCTCTGCTTCCTGTATCCGACATCCTCTTCCGATATCAGCCCCATCTCCAGGAACCTGTCCAGTGCGGCATCTCCCGCATCATAATCCCCGTATATCCCGACCAGCACGTTTATGGTATAGTTGCGGCACTGTATCTTCTCCGGCAGGCTGCCGCCGTTCCGGTCCTTCAGCGTTCCCATTAGGCCAGGGATCATATCTATGCCCTCATTACAGCATTTCAGACATTCGTCGTATCTTCCGATACCGAAATATGCCA
>JAIRUV010000026.1 GCA_031254265.1 Candidatus Methanoplasma sp. | reverse complement strand
AAGTACGCACCAGAGGCGTCCTGAGAAAATATTCATCAGCGTACGCCGTAAGGTCCCCCGACATCGATCTGGAATATGAGGTCGGAGTCAGAGTTTAAACTTACATAGAAATCTTGACCCGAACTCTCGATTATATCTCCTGTTTGATCTGATGCGTTTTTCGTCGTTGGATAGAACGAACGTACATCAGAGTTCACTTTTTCAAAACCAAGAGGAACAGGTGGGCCCGTCCAGATTTGAACTGGAGTCAATAGCACCCCAAGCTACAAGGATACCAAGCTACCCCACGGGCCCATAATTGGTTTGTTTTAAGTGGTTTATCCGAGAGGCGCTATCTCTCCGATGAGGTCCGCGTGTGATACTATCATCCTGCGGCAACAGTATCTCTCAAGCCCGAGGTTGTCCAGGACATCCTTGGGGTTCTCTCCCATGCCTACGCGTTTGACGTACTCTTGGTATGCACTTCCTACGACCTTTCCGCATGTGAAACATCTCACCGGTATTATCATGATATCACCTTAACGATATGACTTCTGCTTTTTGGCGCGGGCACCGTGTCCGAGAGGGTTCTTGGGGAGCTTCCTTCTGGTATCGTTGATGATGAGTGTCCTGTCATATGCTCTGAACACTGCTTCCAGTTCCTCATCTTTGTAGAAGTCGACGAGACCTCTTGCTATCGCGGTCCTTGCCGCCGCAGCCTGTCCCATCACTCCTCCGCCGTTGACCAGGACCATTATGTCGACCTTGGCCGCCTTCTCCGGCACAAGACCCAGTGGCTCCTGGATCTTGAGCCTTGCCAGCTCCGGACCGTATGTGTCCAGCGGCACTTTGTTGATGGTCACTCTGCCCGTGCCTTCTTTGACGGTCGCCCTTGCGATCGCCGTCTTCCTCTTTCCGCTTGTATTTACGTGTTCCATGAGATCATCTCACGTTGGATCCCAGGAATTTTGAGACGGCTCCCAGGGTTGTGTATTTGCCGGTGATCTCTCTGTCTGCCTCTTCGGGCCTCTGCTTCTCGCATGATTCGAACTGTTTGGGCGTTCCGACGTATACGTGGAGCCTTCTGTACGCATCCTTTCCGCTGGTCGTCTTCCAGGGTATCATGCCCCTGACGCAGCGCTTAAAGAGCAGGTCTGCTCTCCTTGGATAGAACGGCCCCTTCCTCTTCGTGGTGTCCCCTCGGTCGACCTTTGCCTTGAAGTCGGCGAAGATCACTTCTTTCCGACCTGTTATCACAATGGCCTCCGCATTGAGGACCACTACTTCCTCTCCGCCCATGATCATTTCGGCGACATTGCTGGCAAGTCTGCCGTGGACCAGTCCTTTTGCATCAATGACCGTAACCATAACATCACCTCATGATCCTCACGTCGGAGCCCTTTGGATTCTCCTCCATGAGCTCCCTTATCGTCATTGTCTTTCCTCCGGCAGAGACTATGCCTGCTGCCGCAGCATCCGAGAAACTGTATGCCGCCACTGTTATCTTCTTTGTTACGCTTCCTGCGGCGAGAACCTTTCCGGGGACGATTATCGTTTCCCCTTCCTTCGCATACCTTTCAAGTTTGCTGAGGTTCGCTTCGGCCCAGTTCCTTTTCGGTTTCTCAAGCCTAAGCGCTATGTCTCGCCAGATAGCTGCCTCGTTCTCCCTCGTCTTCGCCTTGAGGTCTGATATCAAGACGATGAGTTGGGGATTCGTTTTGAAGCTTCCACTCATTTTCTGACTCTCCCGACATTGGGTAACCGTCGTATGAATAGGTTGTTTATAAAACTATTCTTACCTTTCTTTTTATAGTGAAACGTTGTCCACGTACACATCTTTTAATTACTCTTCTACGTTCACAGTCTTAGTTGGTGATATCTTGATCAGATTCGGACCCGCCGGAATACCTCTGTCCTGCAAAGGACGGACGCTCAAAGATGGTATAGAAGACGTACACAACCTGAGTCTCAACGCTCTCGGCATCCAGATGGTGAGAGGAGGGATCTACGGGAGATATCCGAACGAAGAGGAGGTGGGGATTAGGATCATGGATGTCAAAGAAGGGTTTGTCGTAGAGCTGGAAAGGGACGGCGAACTTATCTCGGACCCCCAGGCCGTAATCGAAGAGGAGGACGGCCTGATATACATGCCGTCCGGAATAACCGACCACTTCGGAGAATTGTATGAGATCGGAGATATAGCCAAGAGGCTGGATGTGAACATATCTCTGCACACCCCCTACTATATGGATCTGGGTTCGAACAATGAACTGACCAAGTCGTGCATAGACAGCATCAGAAGGGCCGCTACCATCACCAACGCCCTTGACGGGGAGATAGTTGTCACCAGTCTCGGCCTTTACACAGGAAAGGTCCCGGACGAGGACATAGACTCCAATATAGCGGAGAATGTCGCGGAGATAATGGAGTGGTGGAAGGACTGCAGCATCAGGCCGAAGCTCGGCGTGGAGATAACCGGCCACCAATCGGTCTACGGCTCGCTGGAGCAGGTGTTGGACCTGTGCGACTCCATTGACGGCATCGTCCCGGTCATCAACTTTCCTCATCACCATTCGAGGACGAACGGGGGCCTAGTGGAGTCGGAGGACTTCCTTGAGATCCTGCAGAAGGTGGAGCCTTACTGCAAGGGCAGTATCCACACTGTGTTCGCCGGCGTCGAATACAGCGATGGCAATGAAAGAAGGCTTACTCCGATAAAGAAGGGTGATCTGAAATTCGAACCTTTGGCGGAAGCACTCTGCGACTTTAAACCGGAAGCGACGATAATATCCTCATCGCCTTTGTTGGAGCACGATGCGATGTACATGAGGATAATCAATGAAAGGGTTCTCAGCAAGAGGGTCGCAAAGGCGCTGAAAGAAAAGAAGAAGACGGAAATGGCGGCCACCGCAGAGGAATGAGCGTGCGGGAGACGATGGATTATCTCAAAGAACGTTGCAAGGCCGTCGTATACTCCATACCAGAAAAAGACTGGAACAATCTGATCGACCTCATTATATCGAAAGAAAAGATATTCATATACGGTTCCGGCAGGTCAGGCCTCATCGGACAGCTGTTCTCGGTCAGGATGGTCCAGTTGGGACTGAGGGTATATTTTGTGGGAGATATGACCACTCCGATAATAGGAAGGAACGACCTTACCATCCTGGTCTCGAATACCGGTCAGACTATGTCGGTGGTCCGGACAGCAGAGATAGCCAGACGCGTCGGTTCCCACGTCGTGTCGCTGACATCCTCTGCATCGAGCAGGCTTGCGATGAACTCAGATGCGGCCATCATACTTAAGATC
>JAIRUV010000067.1 GCA_031254265.1 Candidatus Methanoplasma sp. | reverse complement strand
AAATATTCGGAGAAGGATGCCTATGACCGAACGGAGACGTAATACCGCGTCCGCTTATCCCAGATAATCAACGGAGACGTGCGGTAATACCGTGACATTTATTATTGCTGCGGAAATATACCCCTATAGGGATACACTTGGCGAGGATCAAACAGGCAGTCATTGTAGTAGGCGGCATGGGGACCAGGCTTATGCCTCTCACGAAGTACCGCCCCAAGCCTATACTCCCGGTGCTGAACAAGCCGTGCCTGAGGTATCTTATAGAATCCTTTGCGGGCTCCGGGATCGAAGAGGTGATCCTGGCCTGCGGATACAGGTCCCCGCAGTTCAAGGAGGCCATCGGGGACGGTTCCGACCTCGGCATCACGATCGATTATTCATATGAGGATGAGCCCATGGGCACGGGCGGAGCGATGAAGCTCGTCGAGGACAGGCTGGACGATGTATATGCGGCCGCTAACGGCGATGTCTTTGCCGATATGTCCTTAGGGGATCAGATCAGCACGCACTTCTCGTGCCGCGCGGAGGTCACAATAGCACTGACGACGGTTGACAACCCCTGCGAGTTCGGGATAGCCAGGGTCAGCGATGATGGCGAAATAAAAGAGTTCAAAGAAAAGCCAAAGCCGGAGGAGGTGTTCTCCAACCTGATCAACGCCGGGATCTATATCATCAACAGATCCGCGCTGTCGTATGTGCCCGAGGGGACATTCTTCGACTTCTCGAAAGACCTCCTGCCTGCGCTTATGAGAGATAAGAAAAAGATCCAGGGATACCAGCTGAATGGGCTGTGGCGGGATGTCGGCCGCCCGGCGGACCTCCTGTGGGCCAACATGCGCATGGCATCCAAATTATATGATGGAACGGAGTGGGGAGGGAACCGGACGAGGTCGACCGCGGTCAAAAAACCGTTCTACCTCGGCAAAGGGGCCAGCGTTATCGGTTCAGACGCATACGCTGCGGTGGTGATGGAGAACTCTGCCGTTACAGACAGCAAGCTGATGAATGCCTTGATAATGAAGGACTGCGTGATAGATTCCGCAAAGATAGAGAACAGCATAATCGGGGAAGGCTGCAGGGTCGGCCGCGGGGCCGAGATAATAAGCTCCGTGGTAGGGGACGGCATGACAATAGAGGCCGGTAGGAAAATAATCGAAGAGAGGGTATGTCTATGACCGAACATTACCGAGCGAGGGCTCCATTAAGAATAGGCATCGCCGGCGGAGGCACTGATGTTGATCCGTATGCCTCGAAGAAGGGCGGCTGCGTCCTGAACACCACAATAAACAAGTACGCGTACTGTACGATCACGCCGAGAGACGACTGCAATATGCATGTCCACTCATCATATTACGGGGTGTACGAAGCGCCGCTCGACGGCGGCCCTCTGAAATTGGACGGGAACATGGATCTGATAAAAGCGGTCACCAACCATTTCGGGGTCAAGGATGGTTTCGATGTACTGATCGAGTCCGACGCGCCGGCGGGATCGGGGCTCGGAGGGTCCTCCGCGATGATAGTGGCCATGATCTCTGCGATGTCGAATTTGCTCGGGAACAAGATGTATCATGACGACATCGCAAAGCTGGCATATCGCCTGGAAAGAGAGGTCATCGGCCTGAAAGGAGGAAAACAGGACCAATACGCAGCGGCCTACGGAGGATTCAACCTGATGGAGATAGATTCCAGAGGGGTCATGGTGCAGAAGGTCGATATCGACAAGGATGTGTCGGACGAGCTGCAATACCGATCACTTCTCTGCTACACGGGGACATCCCGCGAATCCGCGAACATAATCAATTCCCAGATAGAGTCGTTCAACAGAGGGGAGAACGAAAAAGCGCTGGACGAATCAAAGAGGCTTGCTAAGGAGATGGGGAAGGCCCTGATGGACGGGGACATCGAGGAGGCGGGCGCTCTTCTGCACGAGTCGTGGGGCTATAAGAAACAGTTCTCCGAAAAGATATCGAATGAAACGATAAATAACCTGTACGACATAGCCATCCGCAGCGGGGCGATAGGAGGGAAGGTCTCCGGGGCCGGCGGAGGTGGCTTCATGTATTATATCTGCAAAGACAACAAGAGGGCGGAAGTGGCCCAGGAACTTCAGAAACACGGCGTCATAATAACGGATTTCATGTTCGAACCCAACGGAGTAACGTCCTGGAGAACCAGAAATGAATGATCTTATCACATCTGAGCTTGAAAAAAGCGCGAGCGTGATATCGAGCATCGATATCTGCAGCATCAGGAAAGTAGCGGACCTGATGATCTCTTCCGTGAAGAACGGCGGGCAGATCATATTCATGGGCAACGGCGGGTCGTCCGCGGATGCGCAGCACATAGCCGCTGAATTCTCCGGCAGATACATGTTCGACAGGCCTGCGATGGCAGGGGTGTCGCTGTCCAACATAGCGCCTGTGACAGCCATAGGCAACGACTATTCCTATGACCTTGTTTTCCAGAGACAGATCGAGGCCATATGCAGGAAAGGGGATGTCGTCGTCGGCCTCAGCACTTCAGGTAATTCAAAGAATGTGGTGTTGGCGATAGAGGCGGCAAAGAAAATAGGTGCCAGCACAGTATCGTTCACAGGGAACGGAGGGAGGCTCAAGGATATCACCGACATCGGCGTCGTGATACCCACCAAGGATACCCCGAGGATACAGGAAGGCTATCTTGTGGCCTGCCACATAATATGCGGGATAGTCGAGAGGGAGGTGTTCGGCAGGAAGGCGGTGCTGGTGGACAGGGATGATACCCTCGCCAAGGATGTGCCGTATTGCAACGACCCAGACAAGTTCCATCTGCTGCCGGGAGTACCCGGTGCGATAGCCGGGCTGAACAAGGCAGGGTACATTGTCATAGTTGTAACTAACCAGTCCGGCATAGCCAGAGGCATACTTGATGAAGACAGGCTGGCTGCCG
>JAIRUV010000043.1 GCA_031254265.1 Candidatus Methanoplasma sp. | reverse complement strand
ATCCTGTCGATGTCCCACTGCCCCCCGTCCGGGGCCAGCAGTCTGCCGAGATAGTATCCCACGAGTTTTACTGCCCTGTCGGCATCCTCTTTTTCGATCGTGCGGCTGAGCCTCATCCTTGCCGATGCTTCTGACAGCCTCACGTAGGCTTCCAATTGTCTTGCGGTGATGGGTACGGAAGCGTTGTCCCCCGTGCCCATCGCCCTTATGCTCAGATAGTCGTCCTCGATCATGCTCATGGCCTTGTCGGTCATGACCGGCACTATGCGTTTCGAATATGCCACATATTTTCTCATGATCTCCTGCTCATAGACAGGCTTTACGTTATCTGTTTCATTCCTTATCTTATTGATGTCCACCCCTACGACGAGGGAAAGGTCCTCCCCCATCTGTCTGGCCTGTCCTCTTCTGTGGACATTCAGAATGTGGGCGGTCAGCTCCCTGTCCGCCTTTGCGTTCGGCTTGTCGGTAAGCACGAAAATGAGATCGAAACGGGACATAAGGGCAGGAGGAAGATCTATCTGGTTGGTGATGGACGCGCCTTCCGTCTCGAACCTCCCGTACTTCGGGTTTGCCGCCGCCAGCAGTGAGCATCTGCACTGAAGTGTCGCTGTGATACCGGCTTTTGCCACGGATATCCTCTGGGATTCCATCGCCTCGTGGAGTGATGACCTGTCCTGGGATGTCATCTTGTCCAGCTCATCGATGCATGCCAGTCCCTTGTCCGCAAGAACAAGCGCTCCCGCCTCGAGGGTCCATCTGCCGTCGCCGAACTCATCCTTCACCGCCGCGGCCGTCAGCCCTGCGGCGGAAGCGGACTTGCCTGACGCATATATCCCCCTTGGAGCAAGCGTGCTCATATATCTGAGTATCTGGGACTTTGCAACTCCCGGATCTCCCACAAGAAGGACGTGCATGTCCCCTCTGATCGTCGTCCCGTCATCCATCACTTTGTTGCATCCGCCGAAGAGCTGCAGTGCGATCGCCCCCTTCACTTCCCTCATGCCGTGGATGGTCGGAGATATCGAAGAGACGACATTGTCAAAAAGCATTGGGTCCCTGGACATCTCCTGTATCCGGAGCTCGTCCTCCTCTGTTATCTGTATCTCGTCGTATTCGTGCTCCTTGAACTCTATCGACAGGACATCCATGAATATCTCGAATATCGTGGATTTGTCCCGGTCGGGCTTTTCGACCGACCTTATTATCCCGTTGATGGTCACTCTGTTGCCTGCGGTTATCATGCCGGCGATGTCGTCCTCCACGAACCCGATTATCCTTTCCGGCTGCGCTCCGCCCCTCAGCCCTTCCGGGCTCTCCTGGATCTCGATCTTCTGAGTGTCCACGTACAGCGATGATTTCGCATCCAGCTCAAAATTCGTTGCCTGCTTGTTGCAGCTGCCGTCGGGATTCGAGCACATGATGGGCTCTTTAAGGATCGTCCCTCTTTGATCCTCCCACATCTCCGCCTTGCATCTGGCGCATCTGAACAGCGCGTGCGTCATCTTCGGTTTTACCGTCGTTGCCTTCCTTACAAGGCCCTCGACCGCAACCAGCTTTCCGAGGTGTTTCGCCCTCAGCTTCCTTACCTCTACCTTGGCGTCGCGGGGGAGGTCGGTTATCCTAAGGTTCACCGTATCCTTGATGTCCCATGCCGGCGGGAGCGATGCCTTCACAACACCCATGCCTTTGCTCAGACATTTGTCGGGATTGTCCAGGAAGAACATCGCGAGGTCTGTGCTGTATGCGTCGATGTCCTCATACGGAACGTATATGCTCCTCTTCTCGGGATAACTTGCGGCTATGTCAGCGAACATGAGGCGGTACTTGTCCTTACCGAGTATCTCTTCCCATCCTGCCGTTATCTCGCTGTCCTGAAAGTTCACAGCCATGTTCTCAATCCTTTTCCCCCGCCCTGTTGTTCCTGCATTCCCCGTCCGTCCACCAAAGCCACCCCCCGGCCTCCATGCTGATCTCCCCTTTGACAAGCCCGGCCCTCCTCAGTTTGGATAATGTCTTTGCGATATCATCCGGGCATCTGTAGCCGAACAGGCGGTCCAGCCTGTCGCTTGCTTCTTTGGTCGTCAGCCTGTCTTCCCCCAAGGCCTCCCAAATAAGCTCTACTACGTCATCGGGCATTGCAACATTCTGTATCGTCGGGAAGGATAAATAACCTGCACAGTAAACGGAGGGGTTCACCGCTCCCTGTTCAGTATCGAGTCCAAATACTCATTCTGTATGCGGACGACCTCCGCGCTGTCCCTGGCCTTGGAATAATCCTCTAAAAGCGGCCCGTTGAGCCGGATGAATTCCTGAGCCCAGTTGAATCTTCCCATGAACAGCTCCGCCTGCTCCTTCTCGCCGAGGATCAGCAGGGACGCGAGAACCGCCTCCGCACTGTTCAGCTCCATCGGCCTCCCCCAATTGACGGGATTGGATGCCAGCAGGTACGGGAGCGCTCTGCCGTATGTCTCCTTTGGTTTAGGAAAATCGTCTATGTTGGTCCAGGTGAGGTCCATCACGACCAACCCTCTTTTTGCATGGGCCTTGTCGGCGGGAGACAGCGCAGTCTCCGAGAACGGGGACAGGACAACGGACCCCGACGGGATGGATGACAGTGTCTTCGCTTCTTTGCCCAGACCGAACTTCAGCATCCTCTTCGCGGTGCATTTCTTTGGGTCGCATTGACATCTGTCATGTATTATTACGGGGATCATGCACTTATCATCGATCTCAGTTTCTCGGGGTCTGCCATATTCTCTTTGACCCACACACTCATCTTGCCGATAAGAGAGGAGTAGCATTCCACAAGCTCCAGGTCGTCTGTTGCGACGAATTCCTCGGTCGACCCCATCTCGCAGAGCACCTGCTTCCCCTGCCACGGCGTCCTTTTCGCCCACTCGTCGAACACGTTCTTTCTGAGAAATACCACGAGGTCATAGTCCTCGTCCTCCCTCAGGTGGTCCCTGTCCCTGAAATCCTTGGAGACCTGCCTCCTCATGTCCTCTCCCATGTGGTACATTACGGATATCAGCTCGCAGTCCACAAGGTCGCGTTTCGGACCTGCGCTGTATGCTTCGTATCTGCCGTCAAAATATTTCCTTGTGAAGTATTCCGCAAGCTGCGACGTCAGATCGTTCTTCTCGTCGATGAACAGCACGCGGATCTTTTTCTCTTTTTTTCCGAACATACGGCCCTCCCCGGACATCCCCTGATAACATCTGATTGGATTTAGCACTTGCCCGAACGGATACCGTGTCGGATACGTGCTTTGGCGGTATTCGAGGGGTTTGGCAGCAGCGGCAGACATCGGCGTGTGGGACAGCTAGGATACGGACGAACGTGAGCGCAAAATGCAAACTCTGTTCTGTCCGAGCGCGGACATGGTGGATACAGCCTTCGAGCCGTTAAGGAGGGTATGAAGAGGATCGTGGATATAACGGTCTGGAGAAGGACGGCAATATCTATGCATCGGAGAATCCGCTGCCGTCGATATATACAAAGTAATAA
>JAIRUV010000031.1 GCA_031254265.1 Candidatus Methanoplasma sp. | reverse complement strand
CTGTGCCGCTGGATGACATCGCGCAGGATCGCCGAGTTATGTATGTCTGTGATGATCTTTCTTACTGTCTGCTCATCGAATGCGCTTTTGCTGAGGAGGGGGAAACCGCCTGTCCTGATGTACGCGTCCAGTTCCTCGTCTGTATCGCCGGAACCTATGCCGTATTCTTTACGGAACCTGATGAACTCCGTGAGAGACAGCGTATGCATCCTGAACTCCACATATCTTCCCGCCAGCATCGTAGAGAGCTCGGACGAAAGGAGTTTTGAGTTGGAGCCTGTGATGTATATGTCAGTGTTCCTTAGCCGCAGGGAGTTGACTCCTCTTTCCCAGTCTTTGACATTCTGTATCTCGTCCAGGAAGATGTAGTATCTCTTGTCGTCACTGATCTTTGAAAGAACATGTTCGTGCAGTTCTTTGTAACCCGTGATGAAGTCGAATTCCGCGTCCTCGAAGTTGATGTATATCAAGTGTTCACGGTCTGTGGTATTGAGAAGTTCTTCCATGAACAATTCCAGGAGCGCGGATTTGCCGGAGCGGCGCATTCCGGTTATCACTTTTACCAGTGGCACGTCTATGTATTTCTTCAGCTGCTCTGTGTAGAGCGTTCTTTCAACATTCCTTTGACCGGTCATTTCATACCTCCCTGCACATGTTCGTCCGCAACTGTTCAGATGTGGAGTTGCATCATACGGACTCTGAATTTGTTATCGGTATAACCGAATACTGTGCCAATTTTTTCACTTCATTCAGGTTATATCGATAATAAATATTTTTAATATATAATGATTTCTATTTTATTTAGTTATAACGATAAACTTTATCAATTTGAGAACAAGTATGCACGGCTTCTGTGCAGCAGAATGGCCGTATGTTCATTCAATGAACCAAGGAACATCCCATTCCCATGGTCTGATCCTCTCTGTATACAAAGCAAGCCCGACGACAGCGCCGGCCGCACCGAACCCTTTCAGTTTTTTGCAGTCGTCCTCTGATGTTATCCCGCCTGAGGATATCACTTTGTGAGGACATCCCGAGATGAATTCTTTGCATTGATCATCATCGATGCCGCCCATCCGCCCCTCAACGTTCACATTCGTGTTGAGGACGCTGGCAAGCTTTATGTCCCTGATGATATCGAACATATTCCATACCGTTACGTCAGAAGAGCCCTGCCATCCGTTCATCACAAGCAGACCGTTCTTCGTATCCATGCTGATCATGATCCTTCCGGGGTGGGCATCGGATACCCTCATGAGCCAATCTGGGTCTTTTATCGCTTTGGTCCCCACGATGACCCGCTCTGCCCCGGCTGAAATCATATCATCCACCAGGGCCTCCGACCTGATCCCGCCGCCTATCTGTACCGGCACTCCGCATTCCTCTATTATCCTTTTGAAGACATTCAGATTGTCTCCTCTTCTGAACGCCCCGTCCAGATCCACAAGGTGCAGGAATGGTGCTCCCTTCTCTACCCACGACATCGCTGTGCTGAATGGGTCCGGCAGGGTTATCTTCTGACTCCCGGGTTCGCCGCCCACGAGCTGGACCACCTTGTGGTCGAGCACATCGACCGCAGGGATGACGATCAATTGCCATCCCTCAGTATATCTTCGATCGCGCTCAGGAGCGATCTGTTCATCTCGTCTGTTCCGACCGTGAAACGGACACAGTTCTCCATCCTTCTCTTGCTGCCGAAGTCCCTTATCAGTATCCCCCTTTTTCTGAGGGCTTTTGTCAGGTTTGCGTGGTCAATGGGGGAAACGGCAAGGATGAAATTGGAGTCCGAAGGATACGGACGGAAACCCAGCTTCTCCAATCCTGACACAAGCTTCGGCCTTTCGGCAAGGATCATATCTTTGCTTTTTCTTATGAAGTCCTGGTCCCCAACGGCGGCTATCGCCGCCCCTTCGCTGAGGGAGTTCAGGGAATAAGGGATCTTCACAGAGTTCATCATCTCTGCGATATCCTTGTTCGCCACTCCGTATCCCACCCTCAAAGCGGCCATTGCATATGCTTTCGAGAATGTCCTGACCACGATCATGTTATCGAACTCATTGACCCGGGGTATCATGGAGAGGTCTGAATACTCCCCGTATGCCTCATCGACGATCACTACGCCTTTGAATCTTGCCAGCAGATCTTCGATATCCTTCTGCCTGAAGGAATTCCCGGTCGGGTTGTTGGGTGTAGCGGCGATCACTATCTTTGCTTTCGATGATACTATGTCATCAACGTCCAGCTGAAAATCCTCTGTCAGCTCGGAAATTACCACGCTTCCGCCGTTCATCTGCGCAAAATAATCGTAAAGGGAGTATGAAGGATACGGAACAAGGCAACTGTCCCCCCATTCTGTGAACGTTTTGAAAGATATGTCGAGTATCTCGTCCGATCCGCTCCCTACAACAAAGTTGTCCATCTCAAGACCGTAAAGGGAGGCGAGGGCGGCCCTCAGATCATCGGAGTATGTGACCGGGTATTCGTTCAGATCCACTTTTTGCTCTCTAAGGTATCTCGTCGCCGCAGGGTTGGAACCTAGGACGTTGGTATTGGTGTCGAGCCTGAGCTCCCCCATGACATTCGGGCTGTAGTATTTCTTGAAACCTCTGGTAGTGCTTCTCATGATGTCCCTTGAGGCCATCACTCCACCAGCCTGTCTATCGAAAGCGACAGTATCCCTTTCGCGCCGAGCCTCTTCAGGGTGTTGACCGCTTTGTAGACATCTTTTGTGGAGATAACCACATGTACGGCTACCATCTTGTCATTGCCCGCTATCTCAAGAACGGTTGGTCCGCCTATGCCGGGGAACAGCTTCTCAACTGTCTCCAGCTTATCTTTTGGAACGTCCGCCATAAGATATTTCCTTCCCTCGGCATCGATGACGCTCCTTATCGATGCGACGAGGTCGCTGATCTCCATATCGAATCTTTCCATCGATGCGTTCGACGTATAGACAGCGGCCTGGGAATCCATTATTTTGGCGACCTCTGCCAGGCGGTTCATCCTGAGGGTGGAGCCGGAGGCGACAAGGTCGACAATGAGGTCCGACACTCCGAGATAGGGCATTATCTCCGCTGCGCCGGACACTTCTATCACAGACACGTCCTTGCCTTTGGATCTGAAGAACTCATTCGTGAGATTAGGGAACGATGTGGCTATCCTGCTCCCGCTCTTGATGTCGTCAATGTTCTTTATTCCAGACGATTCGGGAGCGGCCACCGAGAGGCGGCAGTACCCGAATTCAAGGTCCATGAGTTTTTTTATCTTGTACCCGGACTCTGCGACCAGGTCCTCACCGGTTATACCGATGTCAATGGCGCCGGCGGCTATGAACGCTGGTATGTCCTGCGCACGGATGAACATGATCTCCATGTCCTGTTCCTTTACCGTTACGTACAGCTTCCTCCCCCATTCCTCACCCAGATCTATCCCTGATTTCTGGAGGAGCTCCACAGCGCGTTCGCTGAGCCTTCCTTTGTTCGGGATCGCCATCTTGATTTGTCTTACAGCCACAGCCATGTCTCCGGCTGGTTTCTATGCATAAAGTAGTAGATAAGGTTTTCACGGCACCGACTGCATCGGATCAACAGGTCAGCCGTCCGCTAGAAACGTGGCGGTCACACGATAACGACCGCTGAAAAAGTGTTCGGTCGCGTATGTGTGCAACAGAGACAGGGTCAGATCATCCCTATCGGGATTATCTTATTGCTGCTGTCGAGTGAGAGCAGGCTGTCATACGTGCAGATGACGCCGCCAGGTCCTCTTTTTCCGAGCCTGTCCACTATCCCGAACGCTTTGATGTCTCCTTTGCTGGGGTCGGAACTTTTTTTGATCTCTATCGGGTGCAGGAGACCGTTCTCTTCTATCAGCAGATCGACCTCGTTGCCGTCCTTGTCCCTGTAATAATACAGGGAAGGGTCTGAGATGCCTGCGTTGTAATAGCTTTTCAGCACCTCCGAAACAACGAACGTCTCGAAGAAAGCCCCCGCCATGGCACCGTCGCGGAGAACATCCGGCGTATTCCACCGTGTGAGGTATGCGGCCAGACCAGTATCGAGAAAATAGAGCT
This sequence comes from Candidatus Methanoplasma sp., assembly GCA_031254265.1. GTDB lineage: Archaea > Thermoplasmatota > Thermoplasmata > Methanomassiliicoccales > Methanomethylophilaceae > Methanoplasma. Next base: position 1,360 of record JAIRUV010000031.1, on the reverse strand, counting down.
TGGGCGACTTGATCGTACGGCTGGTGATATTATTGTGGTACGGTTGAAGCAAGTAAACTATGTTGGATGCTCTAAGCACGGATAGCCAGCGCTCGGCTGTGGGAACACTTATGCCGATATCACCCGCCACTGACGATATATTGAGAACAGATCCAGTGCGTCCGGCGATAACCGTCATGAAATTTATGAATTTCAATTCGTTCTCAACGTTCACCAGCTCCCTGACATCCCGCTCTATGTATGCGGATACATAAGACGAATAGAACATCCTCCAATCCATCCCTTCTTCCGAAAAAAGCTCCGGCAGACATCCTCTTTGTATGGTCTTCCAAAGAGAACCTTGATCCATCGGCCTGTATGCCTTCGATCGTTCATCGAAATATCCGTCGGTCGGTATGAATGGTCTGTCGAATGATATTCCGGACGTCTCGCGCAGCGACAATCCCAACAATGTGAGGATGCCGATCCTGCCGGCAAGCGATTCGCTTACGTTCTTCATCATCCGGAACTGTTGCGAACCTGACAGGAAGAACATGCCCTTCTCTTTCTTCTCATCGATGATCATCTTCATCACCATAAAGAGAGAAGGTGCGCGCTGCACCTCGTCGACGAACACCGGCGGCGGGAAATCCTTGAAGAATGTGATGCTTTCGCCGACAGCGGAAGATAATCGAAGCGGATCGTCCAATGAGACATATTTGATGCCTACGGTGATCTCCTGGAGCATCGTCGTCTTACCGACCTGCCTCGGCCCGGTCACAAGTACGGCACCGAACATCGCCGATGCTTTTTTCACCGCGCCCTCTATGTGCCTCTTTATGTACATAAACTATTTTCGTCCGATTTAATATTTGATATTAAATTAGTCGTATATAAGATTTGAGTCTTTACATATGCTCTCTGAAATCCAGTTTGCAAACTGTCGATGTCAGACCTTTACATCATGTGCTGTGGAACATTATAGCGCGTTTTTCTCGCCGGTGGCAGATGTGAGAACGGCAGAAAAACCTTGTAACAGTATAATCAGCTTTGGAGTATATCTACAGCTTCTTTCAGTTTCTCCGCGACGGCTCTGCCTTTAGAAGTCAACTCTAAGAATGTGGTTACATAATTCCGACGCTCTAGTCTTTTCGTTATTATTCCTTCTTGATCCATCCGATCAGTCAGTGCATCCAGCGTCCTGAACGACGTGACAATATCGGAGAAATCGTTTAATTTGACGGGCTCCGGCGAATCTAACATCCTAATCAGCAGCAAAGCAACATAACGTTCAGACAATAGCATGACCTCATTTTTCTGCCTGCCTTTCTGCATAGATTTTCAATCAAGTTGTTGAATTTAGATAATTGCTTTTTATAAA
>JAIRUV010000132.1 GCA_031254265.1 Candidatus Methanoplasma sp. | reverse complement strand
CTCATACAGATCGATGTAATCGATCTTGGTGAATTCGTGGATATATTCTCCGTACTTCGCGCGGAACTCCCTGCCTGTGAATTGCCGTTCGTCCTTACTTGGGGAATGGCTGTAATGATTCCAGTTCTTCATATCCATTATAGGGTTCCCGACCTCATCCTGCGGATAGTTCAGAAGCACCGTTACCTTCTTTGCGCCTTTTGATATCCCCTTTAGGATCTGTGCGAACCTGTTCCTCGACAGTATCGGGAACACTACGCCTATGTGCTCATCCTTGCCGAATTTTGATATTATGTCTTCTGCTACGGAATCGATGGATACGAAATTCCCTTGGGATACTGCCACTATGCTTTCTGTGACCGCGATAACGTCGCTGTCCTTTATCTCGCTTACATCAAGGACGCTGGACACAACGATATCAACGAGGTCGTCCCCCTGTGAGATGAAGGGGGCCCTTATTCCAGTGACGACCGTGCCGGTTTTTCTTGTCATGGTATTGCCCCAACTATAGAGACGGAACCTATAAATTCTTCGCAAGACGAAAGGTTCCTGACCGGGCCGCCTGTCCGCATTGCGACCTAAACAATGCCTTCTTTGAAAAATATCGAAGGGGCTGTGCCCCGTTTGTTCAATCGAGATATATGGTGCTGTTCTTGGGATATGTCACCTCATACTTCACGGCCTTCTTGACAGACCCGCCGCTGGGTATGTCCAGTGACCATGTCAGTATCCCTGTGTCCTTTTCGTGTTCTGCGCCGGATATTTCTACAGGGTTCACTGCCACCGCATTGTTCACTGATACCGGCACCTGATCGAGAAGTTTCATCTTCACGTCCTTGCTCCTTGTGTTCCTTACCGTGATGACCCACTCGCGGAGCGCTTTCTTGTTCTTGCCGATCATTCCCCTGCTGGTCATGTCCTTGCCTCTCTCCCTTGTGACGATAATGCCCCTGTCCCTTCCCAAGGAGATCTCCATGCTCTCATCCATGGCGGCCGGGTCCAGGTGTGTCTTTCCCACATATTCGTTCCCCTGGAATATGCTGACCTCGCCCGCGAGGAGGTTGAGCGACTCCCAGCCCTCTATCTTCGCTATAAGGAAGGCGTCCGTGTCCAGCTTGCTTGCGCAGTAGTAGAACAGTTCCGCTTCCAGGACATGTTCGGATATCTCCACCTTGCTCGGCTTGCTTGACGACCGGACATCCAACGGTACCGGGAGCACGAACTCCGTTGTGGTGTGTGCCTCGTCTATGATCATCTGCGCAGGAGAGGCCGGCCTGGGTAATCCTCTGATGGATTCCCTCTCGACCCCGTCTGAAACAACGCATTCCTCACTCAATGACGACATCATTCTACTTTCCATCTTGACCGGTTTTTGAGGCGTTATGATGTCGATGTACCACGGGTAGAGAGTCGGCTGTTGGTTCCCCTGCACCGGGTTTCCCGTGGAAAGCCTGACCTTGACACCGGTCCAATCCTCGCCCGTGTTCTGAACGATGCTGCCCTTCATGCTCAGCACCACAGGGGCATTCAACTCGCTCATCCTGATCTCATGGAACGGCCTCCACCATGCGTTGTTCACATAATATGACACGGTCACCTCGGCCTCCCCTTTGCTTTCGGCATAGAACTCAACGCTTATCCTGCCGGCATATCTGACGATGTTAGAGGGGAAGCTGCCGATCTCCTTGGTCACCCTTTCCTTCTCTTTCAGAAGGTCTTCCATCCTGTCCTCGCTTTCTATTCTGGAGGAGCTTATCTCTTCTTTCCTTTCTTTGTAATAACTCTCAAGTTCCTTAAGTTCCTTCATCTCAAAGCCGGACTTCCCGCCGACCTTCGTGTTGCTGTCCAGGAACTTCTCTTCAGAACTCAGAAGACCGAGCTTGCTCCCCTCTGCCTTTATCTCTCTTTTGATCTTCTTGAGCCTTTCCTCGAGAGCTTTGAGTTCTTTGCTTATTATCGGCTCTGTGAAGCTGTCCACCTCGAAATCGGCCGAGATCAGCGAGCCTCCTTTTTCGACGGAAGCATTCACACTTTCCGGCCTTACGTCCTGCGGCAGGCCGTCGAACACTGCGATGTTCTTACCTTTGGTCGCTTCCATGACCATCCTGCGCTTTATCTCCGCTCCGTGAAGGAAGACCTTCACTTCCTCCGCTTTTGTGCTTTTTGTGTTCATAGTTATCCTTTCCGTACCTGGCGAATCGACTGTCTTTCTTTTTTATCTGTCGGTTGACTTATGCTGGATGGTATTTTCGGGTCCGGGGTGCTGCCTCATTGATGCCGTGCTCGACAATTAGGATGTCATACGGCGTGCTGCGACAGATATTACGATGTGCCGGGGCTTCCTTAGAAAAAAGTAATGACGGGGGCTTCCGCCCCTGTTTGGTCTTAGAGTTTTACAGGCACCGTGTGTGCCGAGAGGCCGAGTTCTTTCTCGTCCATTCCCATCGCTATGCCGAACAGCTGCGAGAGGTGTATGACCGGGATGTTGAAGCCCAGGTCCTTCTGGCTTGAGTCGAACTGCAGGTGGCAGAACGGACACACGTCAACGATGAACTGTGCGCCTGAGGCCTTCATGTTCTCCAGGTTCGTCTTTGTGAACTCTTTCGCAACATCTCCGAAGGCCGCCCTGACCCCTCCTCCTGCGCCGCAGCAGAGGGTCTTCTGTTTCCTCGGGAGGCTCACCGCGCCGGTGGCCTCGACGAGGTCGTCCAGCATGTGGGGGTTCTCCGAGTCTTCCAGCTGCTTTATGTCGCTGGGCTTGAGGAAGTGGCATCCGTAGAATGTCGCTACCTTATACTTCACAGGGCTGGTGATCTTTGCCTTTATCGCATCGATGCCGACCTCTTTGTACATGACCTCAGCAAGGTGGTGGACCTTCGTTGTCCCCTTGTACTCCATTCCTATCTCCTTGAGGAATTTGTTCGCTTTAGCCAGCACCTCAGGGTGGTTGTTGAGTTCGTGCGCCGCCTCGAACAGGGACCCGTAACATCCGTTGCAGATCGTGACGATGGGAAGCCCCTGCTTCTCCGCGAGGGCGAGGTTCCTTGCCGCCGATGCGAGCCACGTGTCCTTGCTGAACGACTTTATAACACCGGGTGCGGGGCAGCAGCCTGCGTCATTGAGGTCCACAAGCTCTATGCCGAGCTTCTGGCAGACCACCCTTGTGGATTTCTCCAGCCCGGGGTATCTGAGGGGTGCTATGCAGCCCAAAAAGAATGCGTATTTTGCCATGTGATCACTCCACTATCTTGTTGAACCCTGTTGCGTCCATCAGCTTTACAAGGTCCGCCATTGCTTTCTTATTGGCGAGCACTGTCGGAGGGGTCTTTGCGAGACCGAGCTCTTCTCTCAGCTTCTCGATGTTGGCATTGACCGTGACGGTGTGTCCGATCTTATAGAGGTTCTGCGCCGTTTTCTTGTGGTTCTCGAATATGTGACCTTCTGCGACAGCCATGTTCCTGAGCGCGACGACCACATCGACTATCGGAACCGAGCGGGGGCACCTCTCTACACAAGTGTAGCATGTCGTGCAGTCCCAAAGCTCCTCGCTGTTGAGTATCTCTTCCCTGAGACCAAGTTGGGTCTGCCTCATGAGTTTTCTGACCCTGTAGGAAGTGCGCCTTCCCGAGGGGCAGCTTGCCGTACAGGTCCCGCATTGGAAGCACATCTTGACATCTGCGCCTCCGAGGTCTGCGACCTGTTTCTCGAATTCCGGGTTTGGTCTTATTTCCGTAATAATCACCTAGCGACGAAACTTTTTTGTAATATATAAAACAAAGATGTTGCGCCAAACAGTATTGCCTTAAACAGTAATACCATTATCTGATATTTCTGGCCTGCAGTGCCTTAACAAGCTTGTTTATGGTCTTGTCCTCTTTTCTGTAGATCGCTGTGATCGCATGTTTCAGGACCTTCGGATCTATGGCGCTCTTCATCTTTATCCCCTTTCTCAGCAGAAGGAACTCGTCGACGAAGTAACTCTTCTTCGACCCCAGCAGTTCCGGGAGCGAGAATGTCTCCGACTCTATGCTGTATTTCCTGCCCATGGTGTCAAGGAACATGAATGCGACCCTCTGAGCCCCATATCTGTATCTGATAAAAGAAGGGCCGTTGTCGACGAACACCATCCCCATGTATCCTATCTCTATACCGTCGAACTCGTCCGCGTCGAAAAGATAGAGGGGGTCATCTATGATCGCAAAGTCCGCCAGGTTCTCCTTCATCATTCTGACATTGTGTTCGTCATCGGATATCACCAACTCTACATCCGTCATCCTGAGAGAGGAAAGGACGGACATCATGAGGTCCTCCGTGACCGGACTGCAGCAGACCGTGAATTTGTTGTCGTCAGAGCATCTGAGCTCTGTTGTGACGTATGTCTCCAGGATCTTCCTGCCTTCTCCGTTCAATTTCGTTCCGGCCGGGGTGGACACGGTGACCTTCGACCCTACCGCCTTCTCGATCGCCGCAATGTACCTGTGGACCACAGGGACGGAGATATCCAGCTTCTTTGCGGCGGCGGTCATGCTCCCCGTCTTTGCGACCGCTGCCAGGGTCTCAAGCTGACGGTTGGTGACCAGAATTCCGTTGATGATCTGTTCAGTCCTTACAGATATATCCACGTCCCCTTATCTCGGAGCATGCGGATATACTTTTTTTATAAAACTTGCAAAAACATCCCGTGTTGAACAAAAACAATGGGAAAGGGGTTGAGGTTAAGTTGTTTAAGCGCTGCGAAGAACGATCTCGATGTTGACGCCGTCCGGCACCTGGATCCTCATGAGCTGCCTTAAGGCCCTCTCATCGGCATCCAGGTCGATCAGCCTCTTGTGGATACGCATCTCCCAGCGGTCCCAGGTCTCGCTTCCCTCCCCGTCAGGGCTTTTCCTGCAGGGGACCCTGAGCTTCTTCGTCGGAAGAGGAACAGGGCCGCGTATGTCCACGCCCGTTCTCTGGGAGATCCCTTTGATCTGTGCGCAGACACTGTCGACCTTCGCTGGGTCGGTACCGCTGAGGGAGATCCTTGCGCGCTGTGACATTTTATCCCTTTAGGTTAAAGGAAGAAGGCCTCAGTTGGCCTTCTGAACCTCGATGCACATACCGGCAGCGACGGTCTGTCCCATGTCACGTATCGCGAATCTTCCGAGCGGCGGGAATTCTTTTGCTGTCTCGACAACCATCGGCTTTGTCGGCTCGACCTTGACAACGGCTATGTCGCCTGTCTTGAGGAATGACGGTTTATCCGCCTTTACCTGGCCGGTCTTGGGGTCGATGGTCTTGACGAGCTCAATGAACCTGCATGCCGTCTGCGTTGTGTGGCAGTGGAACACAGGTGTGTATCCCACTGTGATGGCCGAGGGGTGGTTCAGAACAACGATCTGAGCTGTGAACTGCTTCGCGACCGACGGCGGGTTGTCCACCGGGCCGACTACGTCACCTCTCCTTACATCGTTCTTTGCTACTCCGCGCACGTTGAATCCGACATTGTCGCCGGGGAGTGCCTGGGGCAGCTGCTCGTGGTGCATCTCTATCGATTTGACCTCACCGGGAACGTGCGACGGCTCGAACATGATCTTCATGTTCGGTTTGAGTACGCCCGTCTCGATCCTTCCTACCGGAACGGTCCCGATACCGGTGATGGTGTATACATCCTGTATAGGCATCCTGAGGGGCTTCTCCGTCTGCTTCTCGGGTACTTTGAGGTTGTTGAGTGCCTCGATGAGCACCGGTCCTTTGTACCAGGGAGTGTTGGCGGATTTCGCTTTGATGTTGTCTCCGACGTACGCGGACACGGGGACGAAGGGCACGGTGTCGGTCTTGATACCGACCATCTGCATGAGCTTGCTCATCGCGTCTACCGTCTCTTTGTATTTTGCCTCATCGTATTTCACTGCGTCCATCTTGTTGACGGCCACAACGATCTGCCTGACACCGAGGGTGGTCGCAAGGAAGACGTGCTCTTTTGTCTGTGCCTGGGGTCCCTCGATGGCGGAGCAGGTGATGATCGCCGCATCTGCCTGGGATGTTCCCGTTATCATGT
>JAIRUV010000098.1 GCA_031254265.1 Candidatus Methanoplasma sp. | reverse complement strand
TTGAAGCATGCCGCGGGAGAGGGATACCCTCCCGCCAGGTCATAGAGGGGCTGAGGACGTTCAACGGGGTCCCGGGAAGGGGAGAGCTGAGACGTTCCGATAAAGGATGGGAGATAACGGACAGGAACCCCGGGATATCGCACATGTCGGTGGCCAAGACGATGGACACGCTGGAGAGGATGGGCGTTGCCAAAGATGCCCTGGTGATCCTGGATCCGGTGAACCGCAAAGTGTGCGAGAAGATGGACATCGGACGGATAAGGGATATCGCGGAAAGCAAGGGCGCAATGTTCCGCCTTGCCGGAGACGGAGAAGAACCCTCAGTGGACAGGGCGGTAACGGTCAGGCTGATCAAGGAAGGATACCAATGAACATACACCCCCGCCCTAATCCGATAATCGCCGCACTGTATATGCTGAGGGACATCGGCGTGGATGTGGCGGTGATCCACGGGCCGTCAGGATGCGGGTTCATGGCATCCAGGATGATAGAGGAGGCCGGAATAAGGGTCCTGACCACGGCAATGGGCGACAGCGATCTGATATTCGGCGCATCCGGCAAGCTGGAGAACATACTGAAAGAGGCGGAAACAAGGTTCTCGCCGGGCACGATAGGAGTGATAGGGACATGTTCCAGCATGATAATCGGAGAGGACATGAAGGCATCGATAAAAAGGTCAGGCGTCAAATGCAGCGTGATAGCAGTGGACTGCCACGGGTGCATGGGGGACAACACGTCAGGAGCGATAAAGGCGGTCGAGGCATCGGCTGAGGCCGGGATAATATCGTGCGAGGAGGCGGACAGGCAGAAACACCTTCTGGCCATGGCCACCAGGATGGAGAAGGAAAGAGGCATGGCATCGGTCCCGTATCTCTCGCCTACCGGCGGCCCGACGAAGATGAGGGCGGCAAAGAGGATCACGGAATGCCTTTCCAAGAATGGAAGGTTAGCAGTGGTCTCCTTTTCAAAGAAAGAGCTGGCATATCGCTTCTCTGATGTTTTCCTCGCAGTGCACCAAGCGAATAAGGAGCTGGGCGGAGAGGTGAAATTCATTGCCAATCTGGACCCGCAGAAAGGGCTTCCCAGGGTCAGAAGGTATGCTTCCGATATATTGTCCGAGCTTGAGGAGAACGGAATCTCCGTGGATATAGTGGGAGGGCTCGATGAATACGCAGTGACAGGCGAGGATGTCAAAGAAAAAGTCCTGGCATTCGATCCTGACCTCCTGGTGATAACAGGGATACCCCACGCATATCCGGACCTGGGCAAAGGTCAGATACTGATAACGGATCAGCCGCGGCAGCTGTCCAACTATCTTTCCAAAGGATACGACGCAGTGGGAGAGATATCGTCACATTCAATGGTCATGAACGTAAGGAGGATAGTCCCTACAGAGACCGGGGACACTATAAGAGAGATCCTGAGGGGGAAATGATGAGGGGAGTTGTCATAGCAGGCACAGGGTCCGGGGTAGGGAAGACCGCCATCGCCACCGGGCTGATGAGAAAACTGTCAAGAAGAAAAACGGTGCAGGGGTTCAAAGTGGGTCCAGATTTCATAGACCCTATTTACCACAGGTCCGCCACCCAAAGGTACTCCAGGAACCTGGACTCTTTCATGATGCCCAAGAAGACGGTAAGGGATGTCGCGATATATGGTTCAAGGGGCGCGGACATCTCCATTGTGGAAGGCGTCAGGGGACTCTACGAAGGCGCGTCGGGTAAGAACGAGACAGGCTCGACGGCGGAGATAGCAAAGATACTCGGGTTCCCTGTTGTCCTGGTATTGGATTCGACATCCCTTTCGAGAAGCGCCGCCGCTATTGTGAACGGGTTCAAAGCCTACGACAGGGAGATAGACATAGCGGGAGTGATACTGAACAATGTGTCAGGCAGTCAGCACGAGACAAAGCTGAAGGACGCAATGAAGAGCGCTGACATAAATGTGCTTGGGATGGTAAGAAAGGATCCGGAAAGCAAAATACCTTTAAGGCGTCTAGGCCTGAATACGGAAGCAGCATTCAACAAAGAGAAGATGGACCGCGTGGAAGGCATGGCCGACAGCATCGACACGGATCAGCTGATGGACATCTGCTATGGCCCAGACACAGATGAGGAAAGGAGCCCGTACAAAATTAGGGATTCTGGCCTTACGGCGGCAATACCGATGGACGATGCCTTCTGTTTCTACTACAGGGAGAACATCGAGTGCCTGGCCGCATCCGGGATAAAGATCGAATACTTCAGCCCGCTGAAGGGGGATCCTCTCCCGGATGCAGACATATACTATATTGGCGGAGGGCACCCGGAACTTCATTTGGAAAAGCTTTCAGAGAACAGGGATTTCTATCAGGGCCTCAAGACCGCCCATGAAGACAACAAGGTGATCATCGGCGAGTGCGGAGGCACGATATCGTTGTGCAGGTCCATCAGGTCAGGGGACAAGGTGTACAAGGCCGCAGGGATCTTCAGCGCAGAGTTCGATACACCCGGAGAAAGAAGCGGACCGTCCTATGTCGTAGCCAGACCCACGAAGGAGTGCGGACTTTTCGACAAGGTCGTAAGAGGTCATGTGTATTACTATTCAACGATGAACCTGGGGTCGGAGAGCAGGTTCGGTTTCGACGTCCTCAGAGGGACAAGCTTATGGTTAGGCAAGGACGGCCTTGTCAGCAAGAACACACTCGGGACCTGCATGTACCAGCATGCACTGTCGACTGAGGACTGGGCCGAAAAGATCGTTGAGAGATGCGAATGATCAGAGACTGTCCGGATACCACTTGATGTCGATCCTTCTGTCCTCAAGGTGCCTTCTTTCCTTTCTTGCGTTCTTGATGACGTCTTTGTCCACATATACGCACAGGACGCCCTCGTCACCCCCAAGCTCCCCGAGCGTATCTCCCAAAGGACCTATGAGCCTGGAGGATCCGTAGAACTTCCTGTCGCGCTGTTCGCCTACGCTGTTGACGAAAACAGTATACACAAGGTTCTCAAGCGAGCGCGCAGGCAGGATCCTCTCATAATATGGCTTCGACGGGGCCACCGATGCGGCGATGCATATGTTCACATCGGCGCAGGAGAGCGCATAGTTCCTGTATATCTCCGGGAAGAAAACATCATAGCCGATCGAGAGGCCGAAGCTCATGCCTCTGAAAGAACACAGCACCGGCCTGTCCCCTCTGATGAAATTACTCTCAGAACACATGCCGAAGCGCGCCGGATACAGCTTGTCGTATCTAATTATGTCATAGGGAGTTATGAAGAACATGGAATTCCCCGTGCCGGTAGGGCGGCATGACGGAGCCCCCACCAGTATGGCGATATCCTTTTCCATACACCACAGCCTCATCCTGTCTATGGCGTACTGGACATCTTCCGATGCTGATGCGTAGTCCGCTCCGTATCCCGTAAGGAACATCTCAGGGAATATGTAAACATCCGATCTTGTCTGCGAGACCGCGGTCATGATCTTATTGAGGTTCGCCCCCACATCATCAATCGCTGCCTGGTACTGGCACAGGGCCAATCTCATCCCCATGATGACGAATCACAGTGCCAGAACATAATACTTGTGCGGGCGGTGTTCCGCGGGATGCGAAAAAAGGATGGGATGATTAATAAGATGACTGCCATAAGGTTGTATGGACGGCAGGGCACTGCACAGGATCACGGAAAAGGATATCGATGCAACAACCGGATTCATAAGGGAGGTTGTGAAGGATACCGGATGCAAAGGTCTGGTGGTAGGCACCAGCGGAGGGCTCGATTCAGCAGTGGCGACGAAACTGTGCGCAGATGCCATCGGAGCCGAGAATGTGCTCAATATCTTCATGCCGTCGGCGGTCACGCCGCCTGCCGACTATGCGCTGACGGCAGACCTGAGTAAAATGTGGGGCACAGGCTACAAACTGGTGGATGTGCAGCCGGCCATAAGCACATTCACGGGAATGCTGTTCTCAAACGTGGAAGCACCGCTGGAAAAGGGGAACATCTCTGCCAGATGCAGAATGATCGTGCTGTACAACAGAGCAAAGAAGCTGGAATATCTGGTCGTAGGGACTACGAACAGAAGCGAATACATGATGGGGTATTTCACGAAATTCGGTGACGGCGCATCCGACATAATGCCGATGGTCGGTCTGTACAAGACGCAGGTGCGGCAGGTAGCGGAGATGATCGGCGTTCCGAAGGAGATAATAGAAAAGGTCCCGACTGCAGGTATGTGGGAGGGACAAACTGATGAGGAAGAGATGGGCATAACGTACCGCGATCTGGATATCGTACTCGACGGCATCAGTTTCGGCGCATCGGATGACGACATCATAAAAGATTCAGGAATAATTGCGTCAAAGGTCTCGGAAATAAGAGGGCGGACAGCCTCAATGGAACACAAGAGGATGCAGGCACGCTGCCCGGCCCTAACGTTCAACGACCTCTGACATCGCTCTGCTGTTTTCATACAGAGCGGGAACACATGTCAACTATCCGGACATGTCCTCTCGGTGCGAATATAACAGGTCCATTGAATCGTGCTTACAGGACGATCTGGAATATTTCGCCAGGCTCATCAGCAGGAGGCCCGACATCCATCAACTGACATCAGAAAGTTATATTAGTGAAATAGTAATCTGGGGAATCAAGCTCCTATAGTGTAGCGGCCAATCATGAAGCCCTCTCGAGGCTTCGACTCGGGTTCAAATCCCGATGGGAGCACTATATATCCCCTTAACTATCCCCTTAACTATCCCCTTAACTATCCCCTTAACTATTCAATCTGATAAAAAGTAATGATAGTATAGGACTCATACTATTCCATGCATAATGAGGCAATTTTGACATGGCTATTTCAACACCAACGAGTGGATTCAGCAGAAGTTCAAGATAATAAAGAAAAGGGGAAATGCCCATTGTTTAAATGCTCCTTCCTCACGGGCGGGTCTCCAGATATATGTTATCTGTGACCTCTCCGCCAGGTATCACATAGGATCCGTCATCGTTACGGAATACGAGTTTCCACTCGCCTCCATCTCCGATACGGTAGGATACTGCTCCGGAATATCCTCCTTCCACTGTGAACGTGTACGCAGAACCCCTCTGTGCCTTATCCTTCCCTGCTATGGAGGAGAATGCCTGTACGAATACTCCATAGTACACATAGCGTCTGAAGGCAAGGACTGCTGCAACGACCGCTATGATGAAGAGGATCGCATTGATTATCGTCCACTTATCAACAAAGACCATGGGTTCCCTCATGTCCTCGGTGATCAGGAAGAACACTATGCCCGCAACAGCAACAGCAACGGATACGGCCAGCCAAGCAAAGCTGCGTGGATAATACACACTCTTCTGTTCGGATGTCCCGTCGTCACCGCCATCATCTTTACGTGCTCTGCATATGACAGCAGCGACGGCGATGATTATGCCTATCAGGGCGAATATCAGGTTCAGTAATGCCCACCCGCCCTCTCCGGATGTCAGTGTGACTACATCATACATGGCCCTGACCGTCAGGTCCGACGTCACATTGTTGAACGTTATGTCCCAGCCGATGAATGTGCGG
>JAIRUV010000081.1 GCA_031254265.1 Candidatus Methanoplasma sp. | reverse complement strand
CAAAGGCCTTGTAGCCTTCTTCCGCCCTTCCAACTTTGCAAAGCAGTTCTCCCAGCGCATACCACGAATCTGCATTTTCAGGATCCTTCTCAAGATATCTTTTCAGATGCATGATGGCCTCCTCCGTTTTTCCTTGGGAATCGAGATATCTGCTGAGCGAACGTCCGTTGGTCTCTTCGTCGAGTATACTGACCATGATCTTTCTGGCACTCTCCATCAGCACATCCAGAGAATTATCGGAAAGCCACGGATATCTGCTTTTCAGTATCTCCCTGAAAGGCTTGGCCTTCTCTTGGTCTATGACTGCGCAGTCCCCTTTGAAGATGTTCTTGGGGACGCTGACCGTGAGACTGCCGTGCGTCACCTGGATGTGATCGGCCGGTATCCCGATCGCATCACCCCAGATTCACCCTGCGGCCGCATTCATCCATCTTTGAAGTGCCGAAATCCTTCAGCTTTGAGATCTGCTCTCTGTTGAGCACAGGACCGTCCTTGCATATCCGCACATCATCCATCATGCAGCTTCCGCACACGCCGACCCCGCACTTCATGTGCCTTTCCAAGGAGAATTGGCAATCGATGTCCAGCTCTGTGCATGCGTTGTAGAGATGATAGAGCATTACCTCCGGGCCGCAGGCCAATACCACATCGTACTCCTTCTCTGCGGCCTTCTCTCTCATGAGCTGCACGGCGTTCCCCATGTATCCTCTGCTTCCGTCGTCTGTCGATATCCAGAGGTTCTTCGAGTATTTTCCGGCCACATCGTCCATTATTATCTCCTTCTCGGTCTTGGCGCCTATTATCGTGTCCGCGCCTGTCTCTTTTACAACAGGTATCACGGCAGCTATCCCAACCCCTCCGCCTACGATAAGCATCCTGGCGCCTTTCTTGATATCGAATCCCTTTCCGTAAGGTCCGCGGATCCTTATGGGATCCCCGATGCCCAGGCTGTGGAGCTTATGCGTGTCCGCGCCGATGTTCTTTACAGTGATGCTCTTTATCCTGTCTGTTTTCGAGAGCGACATAGGTATCTCCTCCATGCCGGGCATCCATACCATTATGAATTGTCCGGGTGAGGCCCTTTCATCCCATTGGAACTCGAAGGTCTTCGTGTCAAACGAGTCCTCGGTAACGCCTATTATCCGTACTGTATCACTCATGCGCAACACCTACCATGTCTGAGATGGAACCGTACCCATAATCTTTCATGAACCTTTACAGTTCCAAGTTGATGGTATCGAACACTCCGAGCCCCTTTGTTCCTACCGCGCTCCCAACCTGGAAGGCGCAGGCACCCGCAATCAGATACTGAACGGCATCCTTCCAGTCTGATATCCCGCCCACCCCCACGATGGGGATGTCCACGGCTGTCCTGATATCGAACACCGCCCTTACTCCTATCGACCGTATCGCAGGTCCGGACAGCCCTCCGAATTTGTTGCTCAATATCGGCTTTCCGAACTGCGGGGAGATGACCATGGCCTTGACCGTGTTTATAGCGACAATGGCGTCCCCTCCGCCTTCCCGGACTGCGACGGCAAGGTCCTTGATCATATGGGTGTTGGGAGTGAGCTTCGTCCAGACAGGGATGGTCACAGATGATTTCACAGCGGAGACTATCGACCTTATCACAGCCGGGTCGGTGCCGAGCTCCATTCCGTATCCTGTCGCATGAGGACAGGAAAGATTCAGCTCGACAGCTGCGGCACCGTATTCCTCCATCTTTCCGGCCAGTTTCGAGAACTCTTCCGGGGACGAACCGTATATCGAACCTATGATGTGGCCGGCCTTTGCGGCGGCTGCCATCTCTTCTCCGAAAAGCTCTATTCCGGGGTTCGGAAGGCCCATGGCGTTGATGTAACCCGCTTTCAGTTCAGTGAACACGGGGTTAGGATGTCCCGGATTGGGTTTGGTCCCGATGGATTTCGTGACAACGGCGCCAGCCCCGGACCTCAGCATCCTCATCATAGAGGGGCCGGTCTCATCCATTATCCCCGACGCGACCATTCCAGGTCTTTCCAGCCTTAGTTTTCCGACAGAGGTCACTAGCATATTATCGTATAGAGATAAGATAAACCGATAATTAAATAATACTAAGTGATGAACGGTATCATGGACATATCCGCTGTCAGAAATGATTTTCCTATCCTCAGGAAAACTGAGGGTGTGTATCTAGACAGTGCGTGCCAGTCCCTCAGGCCGGACTCTGTTATCAAAGCGATATCCGAATACTATGAGGATTTTCCATCCTGCGGAGGGCGGAGCGTATACGGTATGTCCGCAAAAGTCTCCCTTGTCACAGACGAGACAAGGGAAAAAGCGGCGGAGTTCTTCGGCACGGATGATCCCGACTGCTACATATTCACAAAGAACTGCACAGAGGGAATAAACACGGTGGCAAGGGGGATAAAGTTCAGGAAAGGCGAGGCTGTGGTCACCACCGACACCGAGCACAACTCCAACCATGTCCCTTGGATAGTCCTTTCCGAAGGATCGGGCGTCAAAAGAAGATACTCGCGGTCAGACGATGACGGGGAATTCAACATCGAGAATTTCAAGGAGGTCATGGGAAAGGATGTGAGACTCGTATCCCTTCACCATGCAAGCAACGTTACCGGATGCGTTGTTCCGATCAGAGATATCGCTGAGATAGCGCACGATGCAGGTGCAGAAGTGCTTGTAGATGGGTCGCAGGCAGCCCCCCACATGAAGATAGACCTCGAAAAGGCGGATGTCGATTATTACTCGTTATCGGCGCATAAGATGCTGGGGCCGTCGGGGATGGGGCTGCTGTACGGAAAGAAAGAATGCCTGAACAGCCTCAGGCCGCTGACGGCCGGCGGAGGAGCGGTTGGTCTGGCATCGTATGATAAAGCGGACCTTGCGCCGGTACCGGACAGGTTCGAGGCGGGATTGCAGAATTATTCAGGGATAGCGGGAACGAAGGCAGCCCTCGAGTATCTTGAAAAGGTAGGCATGGATGATATATACGATCACGGCAGGCGGCTGATGAGGTCGATATTCAAAAGGACGGAAGGGATCGAAGGATTGAGCGCGGTCGGCCCGAAGGACCCGGACAGGAGGTGTGCGGCATTCTCCTTCAACATAGAAGGGCTGTCCCCTCACGACATCGCCATGATGCTTGACAAGATGGACAATATCATGATAAGGTCAGGGATGCATTGTGCCCATCCTTTCTTTTCGTCAAGGGGGATAGAAGGCAGCGCGAGGGCCTCAGTGTACCTCTACAATAATGAAAAGGACATAGAAAGATTCGCTACAGCTCTCGGAAAAGCGGCGGAAGCCTTTGGTAACAGATAATTCGATCACATCTCATTCTCATCAGCATCAGCCTCCTCAACCTCTGACAACGGCTTCCTTATTGTCACTTCGTCCCGGCTCCCGATGACGACAGTATCCATATCATTCATGACGGCTGCACGATAGGTCTTGTTCTTTGAGAATATCGTGAGGCTGTGTCCCTCTATCTCGATGAAACAATCCGGGGAAGGCAGGACCTCCCACCCTCTGACCGTCATAGCATCGGCCTCCGATGCCCAGAACTCGTCGATGATGAAGGAGAGCCTGTCCGCCGCATCCTGCATGGAATCATCGTATTCCCTGTCATAAAATGATTGAAGGGGCACGATCACTGCCGCAAGCAAGGCTAAGCCGCAGACGATGAGCGCGACCCTGGACATCGTGAACTCAATCAACGATGCTCACCCCCACCCCGTACATTCCGTTCTCTACAGCACATGTGATCTGTACGGTCTTGTTGCCCGTAAGATATACGGGATCCCCAAGGAACTTCACGGAAGGCCTCTGGAGATAGACCTTCTCTGCGACCGAATCATCAAGGAGCACCGTTATGCAGTACGAGTCGGACCCCTCACCCCCCAGTACCAGGGACGATCCGCCCGACAGTGATATCCGGACGGTATCTGCGCTGCCGACACCTGAATAATATATTCTTTTTACAGTATCCTCGATCCTTTCCGCCTCGGCCGTTGCCGCAGACGCGGCAGAGTCCTTCTCCAGACTCGACACCATGCCCAACGCGACAGGTACGAAGATGGCCAAAATTAAAAAGGTCACGGCCAA